>JASFEK010000001.1:0-28384 GCA_050124875.1 Caldifarciminota bacterium
TCATACCATTCCCGCGTTTTGCGATTTTCGACCTGATGCCTCACTCAACATTGTACACACCGGATCAACCTTATGACTTTAACGGCTGGCTCTTGCCCTACAATATTGCTAACTGATCGTCGGAATCATTAACAAAAAAGGGGAGCGAGGCTCCCCTTTTTTTATGGCATCTTAAAAGGAAATTTACCGGGCATGTTCTTGCTGAACTTCTTCAGCATATCCCGCGCATAGAAAAATTCCTTGAGCATACGGTTCACGTCGGCCACTGAAGAACCACTGCCCGCAGCAATCCTCCTTTTTCGTGAACCATCGATTACGTCCGGATGAAGCCGCTCACGGCGCGTCATGGAATTGATCATCGCCTCCATTCTCTTGAACTGATCTTCATCGACATCACCTTCCTTCACTCCCGGAACCATCGCCGCGATTTTCGATAGAGGTCCCAACTTCTTGACCGCACTCATCTGTTCAAGAAAATCCTCCAGGTTCAGGTCGCCCTTCAATGCTTTCTTACGCATTTTTTCCTGATCGATCTCAGTTTCGATCGTCTTGACCCGCTCAACCAGACTCTGAACATCACCCATGCCCAGGATACGCTGGGCCATACGATCAGGATGGAATTCCTCCAACCCTTCTATTTGCTCGCTTGTGCCGACAAAGTATATCGGTACATCGGCCGCCCGGGCAATAGACAGTGCCGCGCCACCCCTTGCATCACCATCCATCTTGGTAAGGATTGCGCCATCCAATCCTATGCTCGCCTTGAATTCACTCGCCTGTTTCACTGCATCCTGTCCACTCATCCCATCGGCAACCAGCAACCGGTAATCGGGCTTGAGCGCGCTGTGGATATCGATCAGTTCTGCGATCAGCGCGTCGTCGATATGCAGGCGGCCTGCCGTATCAATGATGATCACACCATGCCCTTCCTTCTCGGAAAGCCGCTTAGCCTGCTTCACGGTCTTCACTGCATTGCCGTCATCTAGCGGCACGGCCGGAATGTTCGCCCTTTTTGCCAATTGCATAAGCTGTTCGACTGCTGCCGGCCGCTTCGTGTCAGCCGGCACGAGCAGAGGTTTGCGTCCACGGTACTTGACGGCAAGCTTCGCCGCGGTTGTCGTCTTGCCCACGCCCTGCAAACCTATTAGACTAATCACGGTCGGCCCGTCTTTCTTAAGATCTATATGATGTGTTGTCTTACCCAGCAGCTCAACCAGTTCCTCATATACCGCCCTGATGACCAGATCGCCCGGCGTCAGACTCTTTGACAACTCGAGTGACTTGGTCTTCGCACCGAGCTCGTCAATGAACTCCTTAACAACCTTATAGTTAACATCGGCCTCAAGTAAAGAAATCCGGATATCTTTGTATATACTCTCAAGTTCCCGGTCAGTAATTCTTCCGTAACCGAGTATCTTTCTCTTAACCAGTTGAAAGCGGTCAATCAGACCCTCTAACATCTAAGCTCCTCGATCGCTTTCGCGTAATCATCGGTTTTGAAAATACCGGCCCCCGCAACAACGATGTCAGCGCCTGCCCGACAGACCTGTAACGCATTAGCCGCGTTGATGCCACCGTCGACCTGAATCAGGCAATCCAATCCTTTCTTGGTGATGTACTCCCGTGCATCTTCGATCTTTCTCAGGACTTCTTCGATGAATTTCTGGCCGTAGAACCCTGGATTAACGGTCATGATCAGAAGGTAGTCCAACCTCTCAATGTAGTGCCTTACCTCATCCAAGGGGGTCGGAGGGTTTATCGCCAAACCAGCCTTCACCTTACGCCGCTGTATATATTCTATACATTGCTCTGCCTTATCGGTCGCCTCCAGATGGAATGAGATCCATTCTAAACCAGCATCGATGAACTGTTCAAGATACTTCTCTGGCTTCGCGATCATGAGATGAGCGTCGAGCTCGACCGTACTCACATCATTAATCGCAGCAACGACCATCGGTCCAAATGTAATGTTGGGTACGAAAACACCATCCATCACATCCAGATGCAAAAGATCTGCACCTGCTCTTTCAACCGCGGCAATCTCTTTCTGGAACTCGCTGAATTTTGCGGCAATGATGGAGGGAGCGACTTTCACTTAATGACCATAACCCTAACCGTATCCCCGCTATTAACAATACGTCCCGGCTCCGGGTTCTGCACGATGATCGCACCTTTCTTACCGCTACCCTGAACTTCCTCTATTATACCCAGAATCAAACCCATTTGCTCCAGGGACAGTTGAGCCTGGCTTAGTTGCATGCCAACGATATTCGGCATCTTCTTTATGATACCCTTACTCAAGATCAGCGTAATACTATCGCCCTTCTTTACATTGGTTTCGGCCTCGGGCGAGGTGCCGATGACTCGTCCTGGTTCGATGGAATCCGAGAAAGCAGAATCTATCTTGGTGATCACCAAACCAAGACGACGGATTATTGAAGCACTCTGTTCATACCCAACGCCGTTGAGATAGGGCACCCTGATCGTTTCTGGACCCAAACTCACTGTAAGGTTTATGATCCTTCCCTTTTTCACGCGGGCCTCGGGCAGCG
Source organism: Caldifarciminota bacterium (assembly GCA_050124875.1). Taxonomy (GTDB): domain Bacteria; phylum Hydrothermota; class Tepidihabitantia; order SM23-42; family SM23-42; genus SM23-42. The sequence goes on from JASFEK010000001.1 coordinate 2,553, forward strand.
GTTCTTGTATGATCACATTTCCTTCTTTGATGATCTGATCAAATCGCCGCTCGACCACGACGCCCTCGAGACCTGCGTCTTTCAGCTGCTCAATCGCATCATCCAGGGTCAAATCACATATGTTTGGGACAAGAACCTCCTCGCCCCTCCCGACCAGCAACGGCATGACGAGGAAATTCGCAATGAGTATGCCGGTCACAAAGAAGGCAAGAATGATGCCCGTATAGATGAGTATTCTTCTCATTCAAGAACTGTCGCTACTACGATATCAATCGTCGATCCCTTCTTTGCCTGCCTCCCTGCGCCTGGGTTTTGGCGCATCACGATACCGACGTTGAATTCAGTACTGACCTCATATCTCACATTGCCGACGGTGAAACCAGCATTCTCGATCATGCGTTTCGCCGACGAGAAAGATTTTCCAATGAGTCTTGGTACGGACGCTGTTTCCACCCCACGACTTAGAATGACCGTGATCGACGTTTGCGGCAGCACCTTGGCGCCGGCTTCCGGGACAGTGGATATGATCTTGTCTTTCTCAACCTGCGCGTTCTCTTCACTCTTCACTTCGCCTATTGTCAAACCCAGCCCGGTGATCTGTACCGTCGCCTCACTCAAACCCATACCATTTAAATCAGGCATCACAACTTGACTCGATCCTTTCGATACAAATACGGTTATCGTCGACTTGCTTCGCACGACCGAACCAGGCAATGGGGTCTGCCGGAAGACAATGTTTGCTGGAACCTCTTCGTTCTCCTCTTCCCCACCCACCACGAACAGCAAGTCGCGTGAGTCGGCAATAACGCGGGCCTGCTCCTGGTTTGAGCCGATGAGGTCAGGGACCACCTTGTCCGCCCCCATCCGGGCAAACGGGAGCACGAAGATGAATAAGGCGCAGACAATAGCCGAGGTAAAAAGCGAAACAATAAAAGATATCAAGAAAATCTTCGAGCCATTATAATACATGTCGCTCCTTTCTTCCCGCTCTCGGCACGAGCGTTATTTTCACTCCGGAGAGGGCGGGATTTGAACCCGCGATCCACCTCTCGGCGGATACACGATTTCCAGTCGTGCTCCTTAGGCCGCTCGGACACCTCTCCATGTTGCCAATTTCGACCGGGAACGCGAGGAGGAAACTCACTCCTTGGGACTTTTTTCTTCCTTAGTATCGTTCTTGTCGGGTTCTAGCGGTTTGTCGATTTCACTTATGCCCTTCCTGAATTCTCGTATGCCTTTACCCAAGCCGCGTGCTAGGTCCGGTATCTTCTTCGCTCCAAAGAGCAGTAAAGCAATGAGTAAGATCAGTAATATTTCTTGCCATCCAACATTCATTTTTACCTCTTTGTGGAATTATATTGAAATCCCCCCAAATGTCAACAATCAACTGGATACAACTCGGCATTTGATGAGGTTACGAAGCCTGTTACGTTTGGCGTCTTACGGTCACGTCCCAGCAAGCTGAAGATAGCAGATGATCAGAACATCAGGAAGCAGAATACCAGGGCATCAGAGGACCAGGTGACAATCAAAACAATTCGTAACCTGATATACTGTTAATCTGATATCCCGCCTGCTGATCCCCTGGTACCCTGATCTTCTTGTCGCTGCGTCACCCAATCTCCGTGTCGTCTCATCTCCAGGTCTCAATGTCTCCATATCTCCGATTCTTGGCTGCCAGGGGTAAGGGTATTGACATCATTTGTGGATTCGGTATAATCACTCGAATCAAGGAGGTGAGGTGACTAATCTACACTTCAATTATAAGGACGTTTTCAGAGCAGGAAGACTAGGCTTCAGCGCCAAGAAAATCTGGGTTGCTTTTCTCGGTCTTCTTATTGCGCATATCGGATATGGCATACTGTCATATCTAGCCTACATCGCTGGCGGCATTGAAATCGGTGAGGTATGGGAAGTATTCCGACTTATGCCAATGTATCCGATCGGACTACCTTGGTTCAGCTGGATAATCTGGGTGATCGGATTCCTGTGGTACCTCTTTGTTGCATTGATCTTTGGTGTCGCAATATCAAAGGTAACCTATGAACAGCTCAAGGGTGATGAATTCTACGAGATAAAGGAAGCTATCAAGTTCGCTTTAAAGAGCGGCAAATCGGCGATCCTTGCTCCCATTGTGCTCGTGCTCTTCATGGTTGCCCTGGTCGTGATGGGCATTATCCTAGCGCTCATTACCTGGGTACCGTACTTCGGGCAGATGTTTTTCGCGGTCATGTCCATCCTTGCCTTTGCCGTATGCCTGTTCATCCTATATCTGGTCATCGTTACCCTGGTTTCTTTGATCATTGGCCCCTCAATCGTCGGCGAAACTGGCAATGACACCTTCGATACGCTATTCGAATCGTTTTCCGTGGTCAATGACCAGCCGTGGCGTTTCATTGTCTATGAGTTCCTTCTGGTGATTGTGGTGCTCATAGGTGTTGGGATACTCGGCTTCTTTTCAGCCAAGGCGATCTTTCTTTGCCAGGATGTGATCGGGCTTATTGTACCGGCTGTAAAATTGGACAACCTGCTGGTCAATGCGGCCTATTATGTCAAGATCACACTTCCACCAATATGCCCCGAATCCTGGCATAATCTCTTCACCGGTTATGTTGAATCAATAGGCATGTCTAACCTTCTCTACCCACCTCAATATATGCCCGCATATGAAACCTGGGCCGGAGCCATCACCTCTTTCATACTGGGTGTAGTTTATTACTTCATCATCCTGTTTGTAAAATCACTGGGTATGGCGATCTTCTGGGCAGGAAACACGGTCATATTCACGGTGCTGGTGAAAAAGAAGGACGACAAGAATCTTCTTGAAATGAAAGAAGAGATCTTTGAGGAAGAGAAGAAAGAGGAAGTGAAGAAAGAGACCCCTAAGAAACCGGCACCTAAGAGAAAACCGAGGCGGACAAGAAAACGAACAAAGAAATCCAAATAACCAAAAGGACGAATTGATCTCGCAGCAGGAAGGATATACCCCTTCCTGCTGCGGCTTTTATAACGCTTATCCGTAACAAGGAATATGAAAGCCGGCTACGTCGTCATCATCGGCAAACCCAATGTCGGCAAGTCCACTCTTCTGAACCGCTTGCTGGACATGAAAATCTCGGCCGTAACATCAAAACCGCAGACAACCAGGAATCGCATCCTCGGGATTCTCACCGAAGGCGAAAACCAGGCATGCTTTTTTGATACCCCGGGCATTATTCGCCCCGAATATGAGTTACAGGAACTCATGATGAAACAGATACGTACGGCGGTCATGGACGCCGATGTAATCATTGCTATGGTCGATCCCTGGTTAAAGGATGCGCATCAGTATGCCGAACAGCTAAAGCCGGGGAAGAACACGCCCAGAATAATCGTCATCAACAAGATCGACCTTGTTCCGAAAACTGACCTGCTGCCGTTGATCGCCGAGTTGAAGAACACAAACGCATGCGCAATCGTACCGGTTTCGGCATTGAGCGGCGAAGGCATTGACGACCTCAAGCGAACGATCTTCAAGCACTTACCCGAAGGAGAATTCCTCTACCCCGAAGATGATGTTTCCGATGCACCGGAACGCTTCTTTGTCGCCGATCTGATCCGGGAAAAGATCTTCGAGATATTCAAAAAGGAGATACCTTATGCGAGCTGTGTCCTCATCGATGAATTCAAGGAACGGGAAAAGGGTAAGGACTACATACGTGCCGTCATCTATGTTGAACGGCAATCACAAAAGGCAATAATCATAGGGAAGAAGGGAGCGGCACTGAAAAGTGTCGGCGAGAAAGCACGGCGCGAGATCGAAATATTCCTGGGCAAACCCGTATTCTTGGAATTATGGGTCAAAGTCAAGGAGAAGTGGCGTAAGAACAAGAAGTTCCTCAAGGAATTAGGTTATTAGCCGCACCGTGGAGGATGCATGGAAATAAAGAAAGTAAAGATCAAAGTACCGGACGGTGTTAATCTTATTTGCGGCCACACACACTTCATCAAGACCGCCGAGGATCTGTACGAAGCGCTGGTCAATTCCTCGGCTCAGATTAAGTTTGGCCTCGCATTTTGCGAAGCATCAGCCGATTGCCTTGTGCGCTATGAAGGCAATGACCCGGAACTTACTGCCCAAGCCAAGGAATGGGCGTTGGAAGTAGGGGCCGGGCATTTCTTCATCATCCTGATCAAGAATGCCTATCCGATCAATGTACTGGGCGCGATTAAGTCATGTCCTGAAGTAGTCAATATCTTTTGCGCAACAGCCAATCCGGTCGAATTGCTCATTGTCGAAGATGCTCAGGGCCGAGGTGTGGTCGGCGTTATCGACGGCTTCGCACCAAAAGGAATCGAAGACGATAAGGCGCGTAAGGAGCGTTATGAATTCCTCAGGAAGATCGGCTACAAGCTGTAAGTACCCAATGCCCGTACCTGCTCGCTCTAGCGGACTCCTTCAATATGCCATTGTGATCGCCACCCTGCTATTGCTGGTGATCCCTCAGTCTGGCGCCAGTGCAACGACCGGCCGAATCTGGTCCTATCTGAACCTTGCCTCGATCATCAGCCCTAACTGGTCTTTTGTCATGATGCCGGGCGTGCGGTACGAATTTGCGCGGACCGATGACCCTGCACTCAGACCCAACAAGGAATTCTATTTCTACGAATTATTGACCGGCCCGACCTGGACAAAAACCTGGGGCAGGTTAACCATGAAAATCCCGCTGTGGTACTATTACATGGGTTTTCCGTCACCGGATGAATACTTCTATGCTCATAACATTGAATTCCTGCCGATTCTCAGCTACCGCGCGGGAAAACTCGGCCTGACGAGCCGGACCATTTTTCACAACACGATCTACGCAAGTGTCTACGGCACACCAGAACTCAAGAAGGGCTACTCCCTGGTCATCAGGCAATTGCTGCAGCTTACCTACTCTTTAGAAAAGCAACTGAGCATCATCCTTGCCGACGAACCGTTTTTTGGAGTCATCGAAGACAAGGAAGCGCCACCAAGCCCGATCGGGTTCTGGCCCAGTGGGTTCAGGTTGAACCGGTTTTATGCTGGATTTCAGTACAGAGTTACGCCACGCATTGCGGTAACACCACAATATGTGCTCGAGACCGCGTATGATGGAGGCATAAACACAGATACCAACCATTACTTGTTCGTGACGTTCTCATACGCCTTCAGTATCTTCTAGAGGAAATCTCCCCGCATTCACTCGATCGGGGGCGTGGGTACAACAGCACCCAGGATATCCAGGAGAAATGCATAATCAAAAGCAATCTCCCTCAAGTAATCATAGCGCCCCGAGGAACCGCCATGCCCGGCGCCCATATTGGTCTTCAGCAGCAACACATTATCGTCGGTCTTGAACGCTCTTAATCTTGCCACCCATTTGGCTGGTTCCCAATAGCCGACGCGCGGGTCATAAAAACCAGCATAGACCAGCATGCACGGATAATCCTGCGCCGTAACATTGTCATAGGGCGAGTACTCCAACATGTATTCGTAGTACTCTTTTTCATAAGGGTTACCCAGTTCAGTGTATTCAACAACGGTCAAGGGTATCGATGGATCGAGCAGGGTTGTGACAACATCGACAAAGGGAACATCCGCGATAGCCGCCTTGCAGAGTTCTGGACGCATGTTAACCACTGCCCCGATCAGTGTACCGCCAGCACTGCCGCCGTATATCGCCAGGTGTTCACTGCTTGTATAGGACTGGTTGATCAAATGTTCGGCACAGGCGATGAAATCCGTGAACGTATTCATCTTGTTGAGAAATTGCGCCTGGCGGTGCCAGTGTTTACCCATTTCGCTTCCGCCCCGTACGTGGGCGATCGCATACACGAAGCCCCGGTCGAGCAGGCTGAGCCGGTTTGAAGAGAAGTACGGCTCGTAGCTATGTCCATATGCACCGTACCCTGCCAAGACTAAAGGATCACTCCCATCCTTTCTTATTCCCTTCTTGTATACCAAGGATATCGGAATCCAGGTCCCATCGTGAGCGCACGCCCATATCCGCTCCGAGCAGTAACCAGCCGGGTCGTGTCCACCCAACACCTCGTACCTTTTCTTCAACTCGCGGGTGCGGGTTTCCATGTTGTAATCAAAAACCGAATACGGCGTCACCAGAGAAGTATACTCGAAGCGCAGCATATCCGAGGCGAACTCGGGGTTTGCACTCTTGAATATGGCGTAAGTGGGTTCTGGAAAATCAATATAGTGATCTGATTTTCCTTCCGGATCAAAGATACGTATTCTCTGCAAACCGTTCTCGGTCTCATAGATCACTACTCGATTCTCGAATACTTCAAAACCCTCAATCGTCACCGAATCGCGGGACGGGATCAGGTCGCGCCAACCCTCAATGCCCGCGCCGACGACAGGAACCACCATCAATTTGAAATTCGGCGCGTTCCTGTTGGTCCGGACATAGAACTGCCCGGCCTGATGTTCAATGTAGTACTCGATACCTAGCTCGCGTCGCCGAAACACCTTGAATTCCGCCGAGGTTTTATCGGCTGAAGAGTAGTGAACCTCGCTCGTGTTATGGCTAGCCGGAATCACCAAGATGTATTTGTTATCTTTCGTGTTCTTTATGTCGATCCAAAAAGCCTCGTCCTCCTCATGGTATATCAGCCGGTCATCCACTTGACGCGTGCCCAGAACATGCTGATACACCTTGAAGGGACGCTTTGCCTCATCCAAAACAGAGTAGTAGAAGTGTCGGCTATCATTCACCCACGCCACGTCATAACCAGTGCGCTCCAACTTCTCCGCAAAAAGGGTGTCGGCAACGAGATCCTTGATATAAAGCGTGTAGCGCTCTGAACCTGTTGTGTCGATAGAATATGCGAGAAGCCGGTGATCAGGGCTGACCACAAATGCTCCCAATTCCATATACGCGTGTCCAGCCGCTAGATGGTTGAGATCCAAGAGTACCTGCTCTTCTTCATCGAGACTGCCCTGCTTGCGGCAACGTATCGAGTATTGCTTGCCCTCTTCGGTCCGGGAATAGTAGTAGTATTCATCGATCTTGACCGGCACCGTAGCATCGGTCTCCTTGATGCGACCCAGCATTTCTTCATACAGCTCAACCTGCAGATTCTCAGTATGTTGCATCATCGCCCCGGTATATGCATTCTCTGCTTCCAGATATTGAATCACCTCGGGGTCGCTGCGATCGTTGAGCCAGTAGTAAGGGTCGACACGAATGTCGCCATGTATCGTGTCCACTCTGGCTCTGATCTGGGCGACCGGTGGAGAAATGTGCGCGGTGTCTGCCGGGCCTGCAAACAGCAGCCGCAGGAGAACGAACAACACCGTGCTGACAAATACAGTCCTTCTCATGGTTACTCCATTGCCGCGCGCAACTCGCGCACGAACTCCAGGTTCAGGCAGTGTGACGTATTCACGCCTTTTATTAATCCGTAAATTGGCTGCCTTATGACATAGAGGTCACCGAGCAAATCCAGTATCTTATGTCTCACCGGTTCATCGGCAAAGCGGAGCGGCGATGCTGAGTATGTATTCTTTCCGGTGATACCGATGCCGTAGGCTGGGATTCGTTGCAGGCGCGGATCGCCCTCTTCAGTGAAAACAAACGTCCTGGCGGTTGCGATCTCTTTAATGTATTCGGCCGCATCGATCTTCAAGGCCAGGTTCTGTTCTCCAATGTATTCATGCCGTAGAGTCATATCGACATGCAGTTCATCGGCCTCTAGCGGCGAATAGACAATCGAACTACAACCTTCCTTGACCACAATACACCTGTCTACCCTCACGCCCGGGAGAACATCACTGGCCAATTCCTTAAAGGCTTTCGCGAACTCTTCGCTCGAACCGTCGAAAAATGGTATTTCATTACCATATAGATCGATACGCACGTTGAAAATGTTCAGCGCGTGCAAGGCCGAGAAGAGATGCTCAACAACACGCAGCTGCTGTCGCCCACCAACGGAAACCGTGTGATCATCGATCATGATGTTCTCAATGCAATAGTCGATTTTCAAACCCTGCTCGGCTCCGTTGTGTAGAAACAAGGCGAGCCGGTCATCATTTCTGATTTCCAAATAGCTTTCGCCTCCGCCCAGGCAATTTCCGTGTAACCGAACAACATTCATGGTCCGACCCTGTTCCTTCTGTACAATCGTGCAATTGCCCTAAGCACAGCACCGTGTTCACGCGCTGGCGTACCCGAGTACTTACGGCCTCGCTCAAGGGATTTAAAGACCCCGCTCTTGGCGTATACTATCACATCATCTTCGACCTGCAGATGATCGCTGATCCCAACCTGACCGCAAATTACTACATTGTTACCGATGCGGGAACTGCCGGCGATACCTGATTGACCCATGATAAGACAATTCTTGCCGATTCTTACATTGTGGGCAATATGCACCTGATTGTCGACTTTCGTACCCTCGCCGATGATCGTATTACCTATTGTGCCACAATCCACCGTGACACTACTGCCTAGATCAACATAGTTCTCAACAAGCACCCCTCCGACATGCCGGATCCTCTCATACTTGTCGTGCTTGACATAGCCAAATCCCTCTTTGCCGATTACCGAATTCGCGCCGACGACCACGAATTTGCCGAGCTGTGTATGGGTGTAGATCACGGCATTTGGGTGTATGTGGCAATTATCACCAATCAATACGCCTCGATCAATATAGCTGTGTGCTCCGATGTACACGTTCCTGCCAATGATCGTGTTCGTCCTGATCGTGGCAAAGGCTTCCACTGTGCAGGATTTGGGCAGCTGTGCACCATCCTCGATATCTGCCTTGGGTGATATGCCTCGGGGCTGCTCAACCCGGGCCAGCGATTTGAGCAGACGATACATCGCCTCCTTGGTATCATTCACTATGATGCCGCTTTTCCCCTTCACCTGCATGGTGCTCACTACGGCACCGGCCTTGGTCTGCACCGACATGTCGAACAAGAAGGCAAGATCACCCTCCTGGGCCTCATCCGGAGGCAACACAGTTACTACTTCCATATCCCGGTATCCGTAGACAGCCCCGTCAACGAGGCTGCCAATCTCTTTCAATTTCACGGCTTATCCTAATCGGATCTAACCGCATTGTCAAGGAGGGGACTGGCACCTGCAGGCAAACGGGACAGGCACCCGCCAGAGCCAGTCCCTTGACACCTTGCCCATTATTCGTAAGATAGTAGTGTGATTGAAGCGTATCAGTTTGGAGAAATTCGAGTCTCGGGCAAGAATTACCATAATGATGTTATCATATACCCCGATCATATCGACTCAAAATGGTGGAGAAAACAGGGCCACACATTGGATATCGATGATATAAAGGAAGTAATCGACGCAGAACCAGACGTCATCATCGTCGGTACTGGCCAGCCAGGAATGATGCGGGTGTCGGATGAAACACTCGCGAAGATGCGCGATATGAAAATTGAAATGATAGTCATGCCAACTGAACAAGCATGCAAGGAATTCAACCGAGTAGCATCTGAGAAAAAAGCCATCGCGTGTTTGCATCTCACATGCTAAAGGAATTTCTGTTAAAGACCTTATTTATAGGAGTATTGCTCATGGCCCAGAATTGTGAAGGCATAGAATACCGCGCGTCACCCCACGCCGGTACTTGGTATCCGGGCACAAAACAGGAACTCGGTAAGATGATCAAGACGTATTTGGATGGAGCCCGGGCCAAGACACACGGGGAGGTCATTGGATTGGTCGCACCACATGCCGGATATATCTATTCAGGACCAGTGGCTGCTTTTGCCTACAAGCAGGTCGAGGGTAAGCGCTTCGATGATGTCATCGTGATCGGACCCAGCCACCGCCACGGTTTCTTTGGTGCATCAGTGGACATGATGGCCGGTCGTATGACGCCCCTTGGCAGTATCGATTTTGACCTCGAACTCGCCAAGCAAATCACCGAGCAAAACAAGGGTATCGACTATGAACCAGCCGCGCATGCCGCTGAACATTCGGTCGAGATACAGATGCCCTTTCTACAGGCTGTAATCGGGGATTTCAAGGCCGTAGAGATCGTAATGGGCTCGCAGGATTACAAGACCTGCGAGATGCTAAGCCAGGCAATCGTAAGCGCTGCACAAGGCAAGAAGATATTGATCGTTGCAAGCTCTGATCTGTCCCACTACCATTCCCACAATGAAGCGAAGGAACTGGACAATCTCGTCGTTGAAGCTGTAGCAAAATATGACCCTCAACTTTTGTATAATCGCTTCAAGACCGATAGTTGCGAGGCATGCGGCATCGGACCGATCATAACCGCGATGCTCGTCGCCCGGAACATGGGTGCAACGAAATCCAAGCCACTATACTACGCCACGAGCGGTGATATCACGGGTGACCACTCACAGGTCGTCGGCTACATGGCCGCGGCATTCTACAAAGGAGAAGATGTGACGATTGGTATCGACCTTGGTTTCAGCGCTAAAGAAAAGCAAAAACTCAAAGAGATCGCGCGTACATCGATTGAAGCAGCCGTGCAAGGGAAGAAACCTTCTGAGCCCACCGGCATCACCGGAAAGATCAAGGAACCATTCGGCGTTTTTGTCACCATTAACAAACACGGCAATCTGCGCGGTTGTATCGGCCGGATAATAGGTGATCAGCCATTATACCGCTCCTGCCAACAAATGGCGTACGCCGCAGCCCTTGAAGACCCGCGTTTCCCTCCGATTACCCAAGAAGAATTGAAGGATCTGGACATTGAGATCTCGGTCTTGACGCCCCTACAAAAGGTTGAGAAGAAAGAAGACATCATCATCGGTCGCGACGGTCTGCTAATCCGTAAGGGGATGTATAGCGGCTTACTCCTGCCTCAGGTTGCCGCGGAGTACGGTTGGGACGTCGACGAGTTTCTCGCGCAAACATGTATCAAAGCTGGACTACCCACTGATTCCCTGAAATCAAAGGAGACAGAAATCTACCGCTTCTCAGCCGAAGTCTTTTAGCACTGAAGGCACTGAACGCGTATGCACCGAGGACACTAAACGACGAATGACCAATGACTCAGTGACTTAATGACAATATATAGTTATGCCTAGAAAGAAGAAGGAAAAGGTCTACATCGATCCTTTCGCTGATATGGGTTATGCAAAGATCGATCTGCACCGGGCAAAGCGAAAGGGTTTTCCCGAAGTTGTTTTCTGCGAAGGGAAAACAAAGCCACAAATCCTTGCGATCACTGCTAAGATATGTAAGGCGAATGAGATCGTACTCTTGACCAGAGTGAGTAAAGCGGTTGGCACCGTGTTGAAAAAGAAATACCCCAAAGGCAAGTACCACCCTGATGCAAGGATATTCCACATGGGCGCTGCGCGCAAGAAAAAGGGATTGATCTCTGTCCTGACCGGCGGTACTGCAGACATTCCTGTCGCCGAAGAAGCAGCGATAACGGCGGAAGTCATGGGCAGCCATGTGCAGCGTATCTATGATGTCGGCGTCGCCGGCGTACACCGCTTGCTTGCATTTCGAGAGAAGATAGAAGCATCAAGAGTCTTGATCATTGTCGCGGGTATGGATGGTGTTCTGCCATCGGTTGCCGGTGGCCTCTTCTCGAGACCGATCATTGCGGTACCGACAAGCGTCGGCTATGGGCTCAGCCTGCAGGGCATAACACCCCTGCTCACCATGCTCAATTCCTGCGCGCCTGGTGTTGCCGTTGTGAACATCAATAACGGATTCGGTGCCGGATACATTGCATCGATGATTAATCTCTTATGAAAGCATTATATTTTGACCCGATCACTGGTATCAGCGGCGACATGCTACTTGCCGCCTTGATCGACCTTGGGGTAAAGAGATCTTATCTGAAAAAGCAATTGAGTTTCATCCCCGGATCAGAAATCCGTGTTGGCCGTGCTGACCGGCAAGGTGTCAATGCCCGCACGATCAGATTTCGCATCCGGAAGGAAATCAATGAAAAGCAATTCATCCCATTGATCAAGAAGAGCAAACTCTCTCAGAGAATCAAGGCGCAGGCAATCACGATAATCGAAAAGATCTTCGCGGTCGAGAAAAAAGTCCACCACACTACTCATTTGCACCTACACGAACTCGCTGACGCAGACACGTTGCTCGACATCGTGGGTGTCCTCAGTGCGATTGATGCGCTGTCCGTGGATAGAATATTCACAAAACCGGTGAAAGCTGGTTCCGGGTTCATCAAAACGGCCGAGGGGCAGATGCCTGCCTTCAATTTTGCCACGGCCCAACTGCTCAAGGGATTCCCGGTAGAGTTCTTACCTATTCCTGCAGAGCTGACAACCCCGACCGGCGCGGCGATATTGAGCAGTATTGCCGAACCCAAAGAGAATCTCGTTATGTCCCGCATCACGGGGATCGGCATGGGTGCCGGGTCAATGGATATCCCCGGATACCCTAATCTGCTGCGCGTGTTTCTTGGCGATCTACATCAAGATTTTACTGATGAGTGCCACATTATCCAGACCAACATCGATGATATGAATCCCCAGGATTATGAGGTATTGTTCGAGAAACTATATTCAGCTGGCGCACTCGACGTATTCCTAACGCCGACCATCATGAAAAAATCGAGACCGGGCATTCTCCTAACCGTGCTGTACCAGGGACGAGCAGACAATATTCTTGATACGCTATTCGTCCACACGACATCCATCGGTTTTCGTGTGAGCAGTACTGAACGGCTCAAGTTTAGCCGGAAAATCGTCAAATTCGCCTCGCCATATGGTAAGGTGGACGTCAAGATCATTGAATTCGAGAATAAACATAAATACTCGATAGAATATCGCGATCTCAAGCGCATCGCTGGCGAGCGGGGACGATCAGTCAATGAAATACGCACCGAGCTCGTGCAACTTTTCAAGAAAAAACGCGTAAAACATACAGAATGATCTTCCCAGTGGCACTCCTGCACGATAAGGGCTGTTGATATGCCGAGAACCAAAATAAAACCACGCAAGAAAAAGGCTAGCCCTGAACGCAAGAAGGCTTTCAACGGGGTAAACTCCTTTACCGAGAGGCTGTCTAAATATCAGCAGTTAAGTGACGGTGAGCTCGTACAACTGGTAAAGGCAGGCGAAGCAGAGCCGTTTGACGAGCTTGTGCGCCGTCATAGTGTTAAGATCCATGATCTTTGTTATAAGATTCTCCGCAACTATGATGATGCTAGCGATATGGCTCAGGAGACCTTCATCAAGGCGTACCGGAAAATCAACAAATTCGACGGGCGATCGAAATTTTCCACGTGGCTTTACCGGATCGCGGTAAATAATTGCCTCAATTATATCAAGAAGCGGCGTCCGACTGAGGAAATATACGACGAGATGATGAGCGGTGGCAAAGATGACCCGGTTGAACGGTACCGAAGCAAGAAACTGAGGGAGATGATCTATGAAGCAGTGGCCAAGCTGCCGACTGTGCAGAGAGCCGTTTTCACGTTACGCACACTTGAGGATATGTCATACCAGGATGTGAGCGATATCTTGAAAAAGCCGATAAGTACGATCAAGGTAAATCATCACCTTGCCGTTAAGAACTTAAGGAACTATATGAAGACCAAAATATGAAGTGTTCGGAAGTACAAGAAAACATAATTGACATGCTCTGTGATGAAATATCTCCTGAGCAGCGTACCGCGGTACTCGATCACATCCGAGGGTGCCCTGCATGCCGTCAAGAGTATCAACTGCTCGATGAATGCCTGCAGCTTTGTACATGCACCGAAACCGAAACCTGCACCTGTCAGTTTCAAGAAACATACTGGGAAAACTTTGTTTTCTCAGTACATGAAAAAATCGTCCACGAGAAGTTTGAGAGGAGATTTCCTTTCCGGATCGTGATCCCGGTTGTCGCCTCGGCCCTTGTCGCATTCAGTATCGGCTACTTCTTATTTGTCCGGCCTAGACCCGAAGTAACTGCACAAGAAGGCGCGCCGCGTCTTGAAGGTGGTCAATACGAAGATGTATATGAACTGACCCCCGAACAACAGGAAGAGTTCATAAGGATCATAAACCAGCGCTATGGTCAGTAGGGATCATACCTCGATGACTGGTTGACCATAGGCTGGAATTATTTATAATACTGCATGGATCTTACCTTCATCGGCGCTGCGCGAACCGTAACTGGTTCGCTTCATCTTTTTGAATATAATAAGCAAAAATTCTTGCTTGAATGCGGAATGTTCCAGGGGCACCGCGAGGAAGCTGAACGGATAAACAGCACCTTTCCCTTCAAGCCAAAAGACATCAAGGCGGTAATACTTTCCCATGCTCATATCGATCATTCTGGCAATTTACCCAATCTGGTAAAACGGGGATACACCGGACCCATTTTTTGCACGAGTGCGACCAAAGACATTGCTTCATTGCTGCTACTCGACTCGGCCAAGATCCAGCAATACGATTTCGAGTACCTTAACAAGAAGCGTGCCGAGAAAGGCCTGCCGCCGAAGGAACCACTTTACACAATAGATGATGCAGAAACGACTCTCAAGCAGTTCGAGCCGGTCGAATATGCGAATACCTTCGAACCCCTCGCCGGTGTGCGTGTTACGCTCTTCGATGCCGGACACATTCTAGGATCATCAGTAATACTCATTGAAGCCGAGGGAAAACGTATCCTTTTCAGTGGCGACCTAGGACGCAAAGGCATGCCCATTATCAAGGACCCGGCAAAGGTTGAGGATATCGACTACTTGATCCTTGAATCCACATACGGTGGGCGGCAGCACGAATCGTTCGAAGACATGCAGGGTGAATTGAAAACGCTGATCCTGGAGGGCAAGAAGAAGCACAGCAAGATAATCATCCCGGCATTCGCGGTCGAGCGCACCCAGTTGCTGGTGACCATACTGAAAAACCTATACGACGAGGGCACACTGAAAGATGTTCCGGTCTACATCGACAGTCCACTGGCGTCGAATGTAACTGACGTATTCCGAAGACACCCTGAATGCTTCGACAAAGAAACCTTCAAGATATTCACTGAAGGAGACCCATTCAACTTTGCGAATCTACACTACGTAGCAGATACTGACGAATCGAAATCGCTAAATCACAAACCAGGACCCCTGATCGTGATGTCCGCGTCGGGGATGTGCGAAGGCGGCCGCGTAACGCACCACCTCATCCACAATATCGGGGATGCGAACAATATGATAATCCTCACCGGATTTCAGGCACGTGGAACACTGGGCAGAAAGATACTACAGCGTGAACCCAGGGTCTATATTTTCAACGACGAGTTTGACCTGCGTGCACAAACCTATTTCATTGGTGGACTATCGGCCCACGCCGACGGTGATGACCTGTTGCAGTATGTGAAGGACAGCGGTAATGGCCGCCTCAAGAAGGTATATCTCGTGCATGGTGAGATCGAGGAAGCACAAGCACTCCAGCAGAGGATAGAAGAACTGGGTCTCGAAGTCGATATTCCTCAGAGTTTGACTCAAGTCAGCATCTAGATAATTCAGCACAAAACCCGGCGCACCACCCGCAAAAACTTGACGCTCGCGCGCAAGGGACTATAATCATTCATGCGTATCGGACTGATCGGTTGTGGCAGGGTTGGGGTGACCATCTTTCATATACTCAAGAAACGCCATGAGGTTATCGGTGTCTACGATACAGACAAGAAGAACGAGCAAGCAGCCATCCGGCTGCTCGGCATTCGGAAGAATCCTCCATACAGGGAATTGATCGAGCAATGCGAGGTCATATTCCTAGCGACACCTGACGATGCGCTCGCCAAGGCATACCAAGAGATGTATGAACAGTTATCGGGCACCAAATACGTGTTTCATTTCAGCGGCATTCTCCCAGCTGATATCCTGTCCCCGAAGAAGAACATCCACCGCGCTTCAGTACACCCCTTTGCCACTTTCCCCGAGATCACAATCCGGACCAGAAGCCGGCCTTTTGTTCTTTCGATCGAGGGTGACCGCGCAGCCATGAACAAGGCACGCAGCATCTTCAGTCCGAAATACTTCACGCTGAAGCACCTAAGAAAGCAGGATAAAGCCCTGTATCACTTGATCGGCGTATTCTCATCTAATCTGCTCGTCGGCCTTCTCACGGCAATCTACGACATTGCACACAAGACGGGCTGGAACGACAAGGACCTTCGGCAATTAGTGTTCCCGATTATCGCCCAAACCCTGCAAAACATTGAGCAGTACGGGCTAAAAAGATCTTTGAGCGGACCCATTCCCCGCGGCGACATAGAGACCATAGAAAAACACCTCAAAGCGCTTAAGAAAGATAAACGACTCTTGAAAATATACCGGGAACTCTCTCTATTTATCGTAGAGAATCTAACATCAGGAAGCAAAAACCGCCGGCTTAAAAAGATTCTCGAAGAATAGCATCCTTGAACACGAGGTCCAACGATCAACGCTACCTTCCGTGAATACGCTCTACGAGTTACGAACACGAACGCCGTAACGGTTGACTTTTCCACTATTCAGCGTAGAATTCCCCATGCGTGGACGTGCCACACTTCTGCTCGGGCTGATCTTGCTGGCCTGCGCCCACAAAGCACCACCCATTGCCAAAGACCGCCTTAATCCAAAACTCTTAAGGGTCGAAGTGCTCAATACGCGGCAGATACAGCTCACATTCAGCGAAGAAATCGATACCGCCGCACTCGTAATTGATAGCATTCGTTTAACGTCAGAGAGTAAGACACTGGCTGTTGATCAGGTCTATCCATCACTTTCCTCGTCGGAAATCGTATTGATCACAGAACCAATGGAAGAGGTTACTTATGAGATCAATGGCGTAGTATATGACAACGCCGAGAACAAAGGTAATTTCAGCAAGACATTCAAGGGATCGACACTTCCTGACACGATCGCTCCATGGATCGTAGGCTATGCGCAAGGGCGCAACACAAGCGAATTTCATTTGAGCTTCACCGAAGCGCTGGATACACTGTCGCTTGCCTTTTCGACACTACCCAAGAAGAGTTTAATGCCGGTTTGGGTCAACACCCGATACGTTAGGTTTGTTCCAGAGACAGCCGGTGAATCCCTGGGGTTCGACACCACTTATTATCTGTATCTCAAGGTGGTACGGGACATCAGCGGTAACCGCGCGGCGCCCTTTATCACTTCAATCACCCCGGACACCGTATACCGGCCGATCATCCTGCAAGGTAAAGCCTTGATCAATGAAACCCCCGTGGTCAGTGGCTTAGCCCTGCTCGAAAGAAACGCCCCTGTCGCCGTCACGCTGGTCACAGATGGCGAATTCACGTTCGAAGTCAGAGATTCCTTGAACTTTGATGTGCAAGTCATTGCCGGAGATTACTCAGGCAAAGGAACGGTCAAGGCCGGCGGGGATAATACGATAAAGTTGGAACCAGGAAAGGTGGATATTGACCGTCTTATTGATTAGTGCCACTGCATTCATCATCACCATCCTGCTGTACTGGAGGCGACCGCTGCAATTGATCCTGCGTACTTTGGCGATATTGCTCATGCTGGTGCTGATTACCAATATCACAATACGAACCGACGTTGAGGTCACGAGAAACAACCCGCTCATTTTGATCGATTACTCGATGAGCATGAGAACGCATCATGCCGACATCCTTGACCGAATATCAAGAGTCGATTTTGAACATGACCTGTTTTTCTCCCATTGCAGTTTGTTGACCACAGAGAAGCCCGAGAATCCTGGTTCTTACACCGACCTCAAAACCACGATCGAACAAGCCGACCAACAGGATCCGGCATTCATTGTTCTCATTAGCGACGGTAACCACAATTACGGAGCGTCGCCACTTTCTTCAGCCGGAACATTAAACACACCCGTGTACATCTACGGTGTTGGGGACGAAAACCCCCGTAATGTATCGATCATCGACGTCGCCTATCCGCGATACGCTTATGACAAGGATTCAATTCGAATCGAAGCGACCGTCGAGAGTGGAGGTTTTCCGGCCGGCATGATCGATTTGGTCCTGAACTCGGCCGAGGGGAAGAGAATCGCTGCACGACCCCTACCGCTCAGCGATGTTCCCGCGAGGAACACGATCACATTCATCTACATTGCTAGTGAACCAGGCAGTGTTCAATTGAAACTCAGTGTTGCGCCACAGCCGGATGAAATATCATATGAAGACAATAAATACACTTTGACGCTCAACATCCTGGAAGAAAGGATCAGGATTCTATACTACACGGATCACATATCTTTCAACACAAAATACATTCTCCGTTCAGTGCAAGGTGACCCTAACTTATCGCTCTTGCCGATCGCCCATCTCGGCTCAAACGAGTATCGTGATATCACACAAGGCATCAGGTTGACACGTCTGCCTGATCTTGCGGATTTTGACGTGTTGATCTTAGACAATGTCGATCTCAAAGCTCTGCCCTGGCGCAATGTGCCCGGCAGGTTGAGCCGCGGTACCGGCATTCTACTGAGCGGCACGCTTCATGGCATCAGTAAGGCCTGGCTGGAGATTATGCCCATCAGTTTAGCCGAAGGCCTGCTCCATGGATCACATCAAATTGAGATAATTGAACCGTTCTCCGTACTCACCGAAAGCAACAATCCACCGGTGAGAACCATTAACCGTGTGATAGCCGCTAAAGAGGATGCGGTCATAGTGGCGCGAGCCGGCAACCTCCCGGTGATCGGTTACCGCATGCACGAACGCGGCAAGGTGTTCCAACTCGCCATTCCCGGTCTGGGTCTTTGGCAATTCCTGCGCAGCGGACTCAAGGGTGATGCCTTCTTACCCCGGCTCATCGGCGATATCGTAAGATCGGTTTCGTTCACCGGACAACACCCACGCCTCCTGCTCACCTCAAAGGACCCTGAATACATTCTGGGCGAAACAGTAAACCTGACTCTGCAGAGTTATGACCGCGATTTCCGACCCGCTGGTGCCGGTGATTTCTTTCTCGTGATCAACGAAGAGAGAATACCCTTCTACGAGACTAAGATGGGTCAATACGAAGCTACCCTGGTCGCGAAAAAGATGGGCCGGTATGAGATCCTTGCCGAAGGTGATCTGCGCGGCGAGCGACTCACGAGCAATGTGCTGGACATCAATGTCTCGTCCCGGGCCGTGGAAAACGAATACCGGATGAACCAAGAACTACTCAAGCGGACCGCCGCCATGACCGGCGGCAGCTTTCATTCGCTGGATGAGCTGGGTAATATCGAGCTGCCTGAGACCGTCCCGAAGACAGCAAGCAGAACACTCAGCTTTGACTCACCATTCACATACGGCGCGGTGATCATATTCCTGGCAATTGACTGGATCATGCGCCGGCGTCGAGGCATAACATGAACCCGCAGGATCTTGTAGCAAGGGGGTTGTCTCCGGAACTGGCCGTATTCTTAACATCTATGCTGCCGGTCATTGAGCTGCGCGGTGCCCTACCCTTGGCCATCAACGTATTCGACATCAGCTGGCCTAAGGCCTTTCTCATTGCCTACATTGGTAACCTGATCCCGGCACCCGTAATCCTGTGGTTGCTTGGTCCAGTTGTGAAACTGCTTTCCAAAATAGGAATCTTCAACCGTTTCTTCACCTGGCTCTTCGAAAGGACCAGGAAGAAAAGCAGCAAGGTGATCGAGAAATACGAGGAGATCGGACTCATGGCCTTCGTGGCAATACCATTACCGGGAACCGGTGCCTGGACCGGAGCACTCATCGCCTTCCTGTTCGGCCTAGATTTCAAAAAATCCCTGCTGATCATCGCCATCGGTGTTCTCATTGCCGGGGTAATCGTAACAAGTTTATGTCTCCTGGGTTGGGTTGGAGCAATTATCGCCGGTGCGGGGTTGGCGATACTCGCCGGTCTGGGGTTTTGGAAATTCTAGCGCTAGTATTCGATACTACTAAGTACCGCCCAGCTTTTGCAGCTGCATCCCGCTCCTACATAGCGGACATTCTTCTGGCTCATAATTCTCTACTACGGTCTTGTAGACGGCAAACGGAGTGAACGGCAGCTCTTTTTCCGAGCGGTCGATCAGCACGGCGACCCCGATCACTTCACCACCCTTCTCACGGATCGCATCAATCGTTTCGATCAAGGACTTACCCGTAGTCATGACATCGTCGACGAGCAGAACTCTCTTACCACTTATGTCAAAGCCTCGGCCAACGACCCGTTTACCACCCTGTTCTTCGGCAAATCCAGAAAACACACCCAACTGGCGTGCGACCTCGAAGGCAATTATGATACCGCCCGTCGTTGGACCAATGATCCAATCCACCTTTTTGTTCTTAAATTCTTCCACAATAATCCTAGAGAGTTTAGTCGTAGCGTCGGGGTTTTCTAGAATCCTGAATTTCTGGAAGTAGTACTTGCTGTGTAAACCCGAATTGAGCAGAAAGTGACCTTCCTGCAATACCTTTAAATCTTTAAGCACACGCTCAACATCCATCGTCTATCTCCTTCAATATTGCCTCAGCGGCTGCAATGGGGTCCTCCGCCTTTACGATTGGGCGGCCAACCACAATATAGTCGGCGCCGGCCTTGATCGCCTGTGCAGGTGTCATGGTTCTCACCTGATCATCCAGCATGACATCCTTTTGCGCAGGCCGTATACCCGGGGTAACGACCAGAAAATCATCACCACAGCACTGGCGGATGGGCACGATCTCCCGCGGCGATGCCACAACGCCATCGAGCCCGGCGCTCCGCGCCAGCTGAGCCAGAAATATGACCTGCTCGGCAAGCGTCCTCTGCACATTGCCAAACAAGTCTTTGAAATACGCTTCGTCAATACTGGTCAACACGGTTATCCCCAACAGCTTTGGTTTCTCAGAAGCACCACTACCGGCGCAGGTGAGAATCGCCTTTACTGCCTCTTCGAGCATTGAAAAGCCACCGCTTGCATGCACCGTTATAAGATCTACCCCCATGTTCAACGCACCTTCACATGCACGAGCCACTGTATTGGGTATGTCATGGTACTTCAAGTCCAGCATGATCTTTTTATCTTTGGCCTTTAAATAGGTTACAATCTCCGGTCCGAAAAACGTAAACGGAGCAGCACCAATTTTGTAGTATAAAACACGTGTGGCCAGTTTCTCAACCAGTGACCGTATTTCTGTGATATCGGTCATATCCAGAGAAACGATCAACTTATCCTTCATCAAACCCCCTTTTTACTTCGGTTTCGGTTGTCGGTTTCGAAAGACTATTCGGTCTCGAACGACGGCTTCGTCAAACGATATCCGACATCCGATCAACGTATCGCTTCTCGAAACCGCCCAACGACAAACGATTTCCTCATTACCCAGTATAATTCTCCAGTTCCTTAATTATGCGCAGCGGGGCGTAGGGATCCCGCAGCGTCGCTGATCCGACTGAAACCGCCGATGCCCCGGCAAGCAAGAATTCATAGGCATCGCGGCCGGTCATGATACCACCCATTCCGATGAGTGGTACACCCAGCTCTCTTAGGCGATTGACACAGAAAAGAGCAAAGGGTTTGATCGCCGGACCTGAAAGCCCACCGGTAATCAAGGCTTGCTTCTTGATCGTGTCAAACGCCATCGCGTGCAGCGTGTTAATCAGCGAAATACCATCAGCCCCTGCTTCGACACAACGCTGTCCAACAACCAGTGGGTCGCAGAAATTCGCAGTCAGTTTCACGATCACCGGCAACTTTGTGACCTTCCGCACTCCGGCCACAACCTGTGCGCAGATGTCAGGATCGCGTCCGAACGCAACACCGCCCCTTCTCACATTGGGGCACGATACATTCAATTCAAATCCGTCGACTTGGGTACCGATCTCCCCAACGATCTCAACAAAGTCTTCGGGCGTGAACCCAGCAACATTGACGAATATTCTGGTCTTCAGGGCCTTTATTTCAGGCAACACATCTCTGCAAAAGGACCTGACCCCAGGGTTTTCAAGTCCAACCGAGTTGATGAGTCCGCACGACGTTTCATATATCCGTGGTGGAGGGTTACCCGCTCTCGGCTCCAGGGTGATGCCCTTAGTGAAAATCGCACCCACTCGATTGGTGACCCGCTTGAAGATCAAACCGTACTCGAAAGTCCCCGATGCGAGGAACACGGGGTTCTTGAATTCTAAACCAAATATGTCACACTTCAAAATCAACCGCTCCCAGTTCGAGAACCGGTCCATCGACGCAAATCCTCTTGTACTCACCGTGGTACTTGATCGCACATCCCAAACACAAGCCGCAGCCGCAGCCGAGAAAATCCTCACAGAACGCGTAAACCGGCAACGGTAGGCGCAACTTCTGCAACTCAATCAGCATCGGCTTGGGGCCGCATGTGTATATGGCTTCATACTTGTTCAGCATCATTCGCTTGATCGCCGAAATGACCGTATCTTTTCTTGTTAGCCCCTGCTCGGCAACAAAGGTTGATTTAACCGCCATTTTCGCCATTTCTTTTCTGAGGATGAAATCATGCTTACTGCGCACGCCATACAGCAGGTCGAATGGCATTTTTCTGCTGTAATAGTATTCGCCAAGAAAATGGAGCGGCGCAACGCCTATACCTCCGGCTACCAGCAACGTGCCCTTCTTTCTGAACCTGATCTTTTTGCCGAAAGGACCGAACAGCGTAATCTCATCGCCCCGGTCCTTCAGGCTCAACATTCTTGTGCCCCGCCCGACGATCTTCACAACCAATAACAGCCGCGAACCCCGGTAACTAGCCACGCTGATCGGTCGGTTCAGGAAGGGATCCACACCCTTATCGACCTGGACCTGAAAGAATTGACCAGGCACCGGGCGTATCCCTGGATAACGGACTTCCAGACCGAATATGCTCTTTGAATACTGAATCTTGCGGCTGATCTTCAGGCTTCTTGAAATCATGGTTTGAGGATTCTACTCATTTCCGTCTGACTCGCCCCCTGTTTGCTCAATCATATTCTTAGCGCTCATCGCGTATTCAGTACGTGGGTAGTCGCTGATCAAAACCCGGGCAAGACGCAGAGCCAAGCTGTCGTCTTCAACAACGTTCCGGGCTATCCAGAAATGCGCATAGAGCGCCTTCGGTGCCCATTTACTGCTCGGGTATTCGCGATAGACTCTCTCATACCCCTGTAACGCCCTGGGCAAATCATCAAGATCCGCGAAGTATATCTCCGCGAGCAGGAATTGTGCGCGCACCTCATCCTCAGTGTCCGTGGTCAGGGTTTGAATCCGCTTGAGGATATCAGACCTCTTCCGTGCTTTCAAACCATACTCACTGTTGGGCGCTTTCACCAATGCCGAATCATAATGAACGACTGCCAGCTCAGTGCTATCTGACTCTTCGTACATCTTTGCGAGTTCGTAGTATGCCTCAGCCGATATGTCAGCCTGTCGATGCTGGGTGAGCTCCATGTATATATCTTTGGCGTCATCCGTACGTCCGGTTATCATACAAAGATCAGCAAGCAGGTCGCGGAATTCCGGCTCTACTTCACCCTCGACAAAATCCCGGCAGCGATCATATTCACCGATTTCTAGATAGATCTCAGCGATTCGCAGCTTCAATTCCCGGCGGTCCCCTTCGTCCCGCGTTATCTCCAGCAGACGCTTCGAGGTCTGCAAGGCTTCTGTATACTTCCCCTCATCGAACTGTGCCATACCCACAAACCTCAATAAAGTACGGCGCTCATCGTATTTCAGTGAACCCTTCAACAACGTATCTGCTATCTCGTACAAGCGATCGTAACTTCCGTCGGCATAGTAAATATAGACCAGTGCAATCAGTGCGCGCTTTCTGTATTTCCTTGACTGTATGATTTGTTCTAGGGCGACGATCGCCGAACCGTATTTCTTCAACCGGTAATTAGCGAGCCCGGTAAGGTATTGAGCCTCATCGTAATATCCCGTTTCTGGATAATTGTAGAGCAAAAATTCAAGCTTCTCCAGGCCGCGGGAGTAATCCCCCTTGTAGTAGTACGAAGCGCCCATAATGAATAATGCATCATCAATCCATCGTGTATCCGGGTGCTTAACGATAATTGCCGTTGCTTTTTCTATGGCCTTGTCGAAATTCTCGGAATCGATCATCAGCGTATCATGTCTAACCGATTTCATACCCTCACGGAAGTAGTTCTTCGCATTATAGACCGTATTGAAATACGCGCATGAAAAAAACACAATTACAGACAATAGAAACGAAATTGATATCCGGATAAAATGCTGTCTAATACGCAATGACTTTCTCAAACAGCCCTCGAACAGGCATACGGCACCGATTTGTTGAATGCATATTCCATCGGAGGCACGGCGGTATGGTGTTTCCGGTCACTTGGCAATTCCTATCTGCAGCTTTCGAAAACGTGCCGGCGCGGTGCCATGGCCCACGAACATTGTCTGACCCGGCTCACCCTTGCCGCAATTCGGCGTCCCGCGCATGCACCAAGAATCCTTATTGGATATTGCATCACAGTTCTGCCAGAAGGTTGGCGTTATACCCGCATAGGTGGGATTCTTGTAGACTTTGGTCAACTTCCCCTTCTCTATTTTACGAGCAAACTCACAACCAAATTGAAAGTTCAATCGCTTATCATCTATCGACCAGGACTTGTTGGTCGCCATGAAGACGCCATCATCAGTATCGGCGATCATGTCATCGAATTTCCATGTACCAGGCAAGAGATTTATGTTGGTCATGCGGATCAATGGGATGCGGTTCCAGCCGTCCGCGCGCATCGCACCGCTTGATTTGGCACCGACAATACCCGCGGTCTCGCGTGAGCTCAGGTATCCTACAAACATGCCTTTATCAATCAGGTAGACACGCTGCGCAGGCACCCCCTCATCATCCCAGCCAAACGTACCAAGTCCGCCGGGTACTGTTGCATCCGCCACTATGTTGACGATATCCGAGCCGTAGCGAAGGTTATTCAATTTGTCAATCGTCATGAAACTGGTGCCGGCATACGAGGCTTCCGTACCCAGCACCCGATCGAGCTCGGTCGGGTGACCGCATGACTCGTGAACCTGCAAAACCATCTGCTGACCGTCTAAGATGACAGTTGCCTGCTGCTCCGGGCACTGCTCTGCCTCTAACAGCATCACGACCTCCTCGGCTATCCTCGGTGCATTTGCCCGAAAGTCGAGCCCCTCGACAAACTCATAACCCTGCTGCCCGTAGTCACCATAGGAACGCGACTGGAGTTCACCCTTGTTCATCGCGTACACCTTGATATTCCCGCCTGAATACACGAAATCCTGAGTGATGAAAGAACCCTCGGTTGAAGCGAATTGAACCATTGTCTTGTAGAACCTCAGCTGCCCCTCGCTCACCTTAACCTTTTTCTGTTCACGCATTACCTTGTCACAGGAAAGCAAGAGATTGATCTTCTCGTCGAGGGATACCCTCATCGGATCGCTCTTCATGTCAGTGTGGTAACTACCTTTCTGTGCGGCTAAAGGTGTCAACTCTACATCCTTGGCCTTAACGCGGGCTGACGCCCGGGCAATGCTCAACGCATTACGGATTACCCTGTCGGCTACCTTCTTCTTGATCTCGTTCGATGAGGCGAAACCCCAAGCTGAATCCTTCAAAACACGGACACCAAAACCGACATCCGATGAATGCGTGATCGCCTCGATGATACCATTCTTCATTACGATCGATTCGGATTCCCGCATGACGACGCGCACATCTCCGTAGTCAACTCTCTTCGTCTGCAGGTCGTCAACAACACGCGCGGTCAATTCATTCATCAATGCTCCTTTGTCCTACTATATCCAAATTCCCGCTAAAATCAAGAAGCAAGAGATCACTTGTGTAACCTGGGAAACCTCAGCGTGAACACAGAACCCATATGCCTCTCGGAAACAACCTCAATACGGCCATTATGTTCCTCGATAATCCTCTTCACATAGG
>JASFEK010000002.1:0-28089 GCA_050124875.1 Caldifarciminota bacterium
ATGGTTATAATAAGGAGTACAGACAAGAATATAAGGTGTTTTTTTGATCTTTGACAATCTATTTGGCGGAAGGTAACGGGTCCAAGTTATTAAGGGCGCATGGTGGATGCCTTGGTATCTGGAGGCGATGAAGGGCGTGGTAGGCTGCGTTAAGCGTCGGATAGGTGCGAACAACCTTTGATCCGACGATGCCCGAATGGGGAAACCCACCTCGAAGAGATTCGGGGAATTCTGCCGCAAGACAGAAGGCCAACCAGGGGAAGTGAAACATCTCAGTACCCTGAGGAAGAGATATTCCGAAAGTAGCGGCGAGCGAAATCGGACCAGCCCAAACCGATCTGCATGTTCAAGCGAGCAAGCGTTGTGCAGTCGGTGTAGTGGGGTTTAGTTGAACCTGACTTGCTCTGAGGGTTGTGAAGTTACAAAATCTTAGGATAGTCGAAACTCCCTGGAAAGGGACACCATAGATGGTGACAGTCCAGTAGACGAAATTCTAAGATCTTCATTGACTAAATCCCCAAGTACTGCGAGATAGTTACTTCGTGGGAATCTGCCCAAACCACTGGGTAAGGCTAAATACTCCCAGATGACCGATAGCGGACAAGTACCGTGAGGGAAAGGTGAAAAGAACCCCTGGCGGGGAGTGAAATAGAACCTGAAACTGTGCGTCTACAATCAGCAGGAATATCGATCTCTTGGAAGCAATTCCGAGAGGCAATCGGTATGACTGCGTGCTTTTTGCATAATGAGCCGGCGAGTTACCCTAACCTGCAAGCCTAATTCCTCTACGAAAGTAGCGGAAGCACGCGCAGGGAAACCGAGTCTGAATAGGGCGACTTAGTAGGTTGGGATAATACCCGAAACCCGGTGAGCTACCCATGGTCAGGATGAAATTTCGGTGACACGGAATGGAGGTCCGAACCGGTGGATGTTGAAATATCCTCGGATGAACTGTGGGTCGGAGTGAAAGGCTAATCAAACCGGGTAATAGCTGGTTCTCCCCGAAATGCCTCTAGGGGCAGTCTTGGGCGTTCAGTAGTAGTGGTAGAGCACTGAATAGAGGAGGACCCCTCGGGGTTCAAATCTAACCAAACTCCAAATGCTACTACTTTAAAAGCTCGGGAATGAGGCGGTGAGGGATAAGCTCCATCGCCAAAAGGGGAATAACCCAGATCGTCAGCTAAGGTCCCTAAGAATTGGTTAAGTGGAAAAGGATGTGAGGTGACACAAACAACTGGGATGTTGGCTCAGAGGCAGCCATCATTCAAAGAGTGCGTAACAGCTCACCAGCCGAGTCACTTTGCGCCTAAAATATATCGGGGCTCAAACCAATCACCGAAGCTGCGACTCTCTGCTTTAGCAGAGGGGGTAGGGGAGCGTTCCATGCTAGGTTGAAGTCTCAACGTGAGTTGGGATCGACGAAATGGAAGTGATTATGCCGGCATAAGTAGCGATAATCTCGGTGAAAAACCGAGACACCGTAAGCCCAAGGGTTCCTGGGGAAGGTTAATCCGCCCAGGGTTAGTCGGTGCCTTAGCCGAGGCCGAAAGGCGTAGGCGATGGGAAAGCTGTTAATATTCAGCTACCATCTTAGTTTCGTTATGAACTATGGGGGGACGCTGATGGTAAAGGTGGGTCCTGTGTTGGAATACAGGATCTAAGCACATTAAGGGAGATTCCAGGCAAATCCAGAATCTCTTAACCTTGGTGTGTGATGGGGAGACTCAAAAGGTCATAAACCCACCTTGAGAATCAGCCGAGAAAAGCCTCTATGTCAGAAACTAAGGTGACCGTACCGGAAACGGACACACGTGGGCGAGGTGAATATCCTAAGGTGCTCGGGTGAACCCTCGTTAAGGAACTCGGCAATCTAACCCCGTACCCTCGGAAGAAGGGGTCCCCACCGTAAGGTGGGGCGCAGTGAAAGGGCTCTAGCGACTGTTTAACAAAAACACAGGTCTCTGCTAAGCCGCAAGGCAATGTATAGGGACTGACACCTGCCCGGTGCTAGAAGGTTATGGAAGGGGGTCAATTCCGGCATAGACTCCGGTTTAGGCCGGAAGGAAGCTCTCGACCGAAGCCCTGGCAAACGGCGGCCGTAACTCTAACGGTCCTAAGGTAGCGAAATTCCTTGGCGGGTAAGTTCCGTCCTGCACGAATGGTGTAACGACTAGAGCGCTGTCTCGACGAGGGGCCCGGCGAAATTGTAGTGGCGGTGAAGATGCCGCCTACCCGTGATAGGACAAAAAGACCCCGTGAACCTTTACTGTAGCTTGCTATTGGATTTTTGCTGAACATGTGTAGCATAGGTGGGAGGCTTTGAAGTCTTGGCGTCAGCTGGGATGGAGCCAACAGTGAAATACCACCCTTGTTTTGTCGAGAATTCTAACCCCGGCCCTTGAATCAGGGCGGGGGACAGTGGCAGGTGGGCAGTTTGACTGGGGCGGTCGCCTCCTAAAATGTAACGGAGGCGCCCAAAGGTTCCCTCAGCCCGGTCGGTAATCGGGCATTGAGTGTAAGGGCATAAGGGAGCCTGACTGTGAGGCCGACAGGCCGAACAGAGCGGAAACGCGGGCTTAATGACCTGGTGGTTCCGTGTGGAAGGGCCATCAATTAGCGGATAAAAGGTACTCCGGGGATAACAGGCTGATCGGGCTCGAGAGTTCATATCGACGGCCCGGTTTGGCACCTCGATGTCGGCTCATCGCATCCTGGGGCTGGACAAGGTCCCAAGGGTTGGTCTGTTCGCCCATTAAAGCGGTACGTGAGCTGGGTTCAGAACGTCGTGAGACAGTTCGGACTCTATCCATCACGGGCGTAGGAGACTTGAGAGGAGCTGTCCTTAGTACGAGAGGACCAGGATGGACGGACCTCTGGTTTACGAGTTGTTGCGCCAGCAGCAGTGCTCGGTAGCTATGTCCGGAAGGGATAACCGCTGAAAGCATCTAAGTGGGAAGCCCACCTCAAGATAAGGTCTCCCGTTCGTATCCACTTCGGTGGAGATGACCTAAAGACTACCCGAAGATGACGGGTTTGATAGGCTACAGGTGTAAGTACAGTAATGTATTGAGCCGAGTAGTACTAATCAGTCGTGTGGCTTGGACTGCCTTCCGCCTTTTACATAATTCAGTCATTGGTCATTAGGAAGTGACTCAGTGACTAAGGATAATTCCCGGTGGCTTTACCGATGGGGAAACACCTCTACCCATTCCGAACAGAGAAGTTAAGCCCATCAGGGCCGATGGTACTATGCTGGTGACGGCATGGGAGAGTAGGTCGCTGCCGGGTCTTTTTTTTATGGGGACAGGCTGCTTTTTGATTGTCTTGGGTTTACTGGATAAGGGTATCTTGTACGGAAATCAAAAAGCAGCCTGTCCCTTTTTCTTCTTTATGAAGAAGGTGAATATCAGAGCCGTAGATAATAGATAAAGGGCACATGTAGTAAAGAAGGGTATTGTATAGGAGAAGCGTTCAATAAGCATCCCTCCAATACTGGCGCTCGCGCCCCATCCAGCAGTCCAGGCTATAACCAGCAGAGCGTTGGTGAAAGGCTGTTCATCATGGCTTACTTTTTCCATGGCGAAATTCGTAAATAGCGGTTGTGCCATGTTCATGAAGGCGGCCCTGACAAGAAAGGAAACGACGGCCACAAAGAGGTTCTGCGTGATGCCCAGGAGGACCAGGAAGGGTATTGATACGAGTTGAGAGATGGCGACGGTCCTTACCTTACCGATCCGTTCGGCAATTAGTGGTGCGATTAGTAAACCAGTGATCATAAGTAGCTGTTGCACCGCGTAGAGTATGCCGATCATGCTTGTTCTAGCCTGGAATATGTCCCGGAAATACAGGTTAAGGAATGGTATACTCAACCCAGCGCCTATGCCAACCGCGAAATTGGGCAGGAAGAGTTTCGCGATCAATTTGCGGGAACGGATACGCATTCTATCTGATGGACGCGCTGGTTTTTCTTTGATCATTATGATCGGTAACAAGGCAAAGAGCACTAACCCGCTGAAGATCAGGAGAGTATGCCGGTACGCAATATAAGGCACCATTCCGGCTTTTTCAATAAAGCCGGGGAGAAAGCCACCGAGGAGGTTCCCAACGATCCCGGCGACCAGCATGAGCGCAAACTGCATGCTGAATAGATACGGCCTTTCCCTGGCCGTGCTGTTACGCATGAAGAACGGTGCAGCGGCCACGCGTGAGAAGACAGCCGCGAGACCGGCTGAGAATCCACCGGCGAGAATTAGATGATACTGCGGGGTAGTGATCTGGATCATATAGGAAAAGGCGGCGATCGGCGTGGCGAATAAGAGGATACGTTTTACAGGAAACCGGCGGATGATCATAGATGCGGGGATTGCCATGAGTACTGTTCCCAGCGTGGTTGCGGAGATGATGTTGCCGATACGTCCCTCTGCAAAACCCAATTCTTTAAGATAGAGATTGAAAAGGAGCATGAAACCGGAAAAACCCATGCCCCAGAAAAAGGTGCTAACTAGAAATAGCCGTGCGTTGCGCGAGAACAAGCGTAAGTTACTCACATAGCTACTCAACGCTCGTCTGGATTTTTGTGGGATTAGAGCCGGGTTGATCAAAAGTGCAAAGTCTTTGGAGGCTAGAGCTTCTTCATCACGAGCTCGGCGACTCTCATCCCGGATATCAACATGCCGCCGAAGATCGGCCCCATGCGCGGTCCACCAAATACGGCATTCGCGGCCATGCCGCATACGTAAAGATTCGGGAAGACCTCTTTGGTATTCTCAACGGTGAACTGCTCGGCGATTTCTGCCCACATCGACTTTTCTCCCTCGATCCTGCCCGAGGGCGTGCGTAACGCGCCGCCGCTTTTTTTCTCAACGATGTGTGCAATCTCGCTTGGATGCCCGGTCGCATCGATCACCGCTTTTGATCTGAATGATATGGGATCAATATGGAGTTTTGCCATCTCGACACTCGACCAGTTGATGACCACGCCAGTAACTGCCTTCTCTCTTACGATCACATCCTCGATCGTTATTAGATTGAATATCTTTGCCCCAGCTTTGATCGCCTTGTCGGTCAATGCTGCGGTTGCTTCAAGGGAATTCGCAACGTAGTAGCCTGGTTCGTACTCCTGATACCGGATTCCGAATTCATCGAGAATCTCACAGGCACTTTTCTGAACCACGATACGGTTGAACATGATGCCACCGCCCGGCATCCCGCCGCCAAGCTTGAGGGCCCGCTCGAATAAAATTACCTTATGACCCTGTTTTGAAAGGTAGTAAGCTGCGCAGAGTCCGGATGGACCAGCCCCGCCGATTATCACATCGCTCTCTATTGAGTCGAGAAGCTCGTGCAGGTAGGATTCGACTATTGCTCGTGATATGACGGTTTCTTCGATCATCTTATTATACCGAACCGTCCTCCTATAGATAACCGGAACCAGATGTCGGTGCTGCCTTCGCCATAGCTGTTATAGGTGATCACCGCGCCCGGCTCGACGAAAATATCGGTCCTGCGGGTGACTGAGTAGTTGAATCCCAACCCGCCGCGGAATTGAAAGCGCGTATTGTCCTCATCGGCCGCCAGTCCAAAACCCAGGAAGGCGTAGGGCTTGATACCCTGCATGGGTATGTAGATTATTCCATCCATGGACAACTCACGCAGGTTGAAGGAAAAACGCGTGTCGTCCTCACCAAAACTTAGTTCAGCAAGATCAAAGCGCAAGCCGAAGTTCCTCAGTGGATTGACCAACAACTCAGCGCCGATCCCGAAGCGCAGACTGCCTATGTACAAACTCGCCTTGGGCCCGAGTTCGACGATCGGTCGCTTAGCAAGCCTGCGGGTCTGTGCCTGGCCAATGACAACCGTACAGAGGATCAATAGTACGATAAGAGTCTTCTTCATCAACGACCTCCTCATGTTGATATAATTCTATACAGATAATCTATACTTTCAAGCTTTGTCCATCAAAACAGTATGCCCGCGAATAGATTCTCTAAGGCAATACTGCAAACTTCACGCCCGCCGACAAACGGAGGAGAAGATCTGAGTTACTCCCGCCATTCGAGGCGTGGGCAAAATAGAGACCGGGCTCGAAATTGAAAGCCGTTTTGCGGTTGACATAATAATCAACCCCCAAGCCTCCACCGAAAATTAGATATGTGGCGCCATCCCCAGTAACGAGACCAAACCCGGTGTGGATATAAGGTTTCATTTTACGGCCGGGCATGTAGACAAGGACATCCAGCTTGGGCATGACATTTAGGATACCATGGTTGAGGAAGAATACTGTTCCTCCGTTGAACAAGATTTCAGCGAATTCCACGCGGACGCCGATGCGCTTAAAGGGATTGAAGACAACGTCGCCACCCAGGCCGAACTGGGTCTCGTCGAAGTCCGTATAGAAGGTGAACCTCGGCGCGATGTCGAGTGTCGACCTCCGCCATCGCGACACTTTTGCCTGCATAGGCGAAACCAGGACTATGATGAGTATGACAAAAAGCACCTGCTTCATGTTACCTCCGTTTCCTGCCAGTTAGATATGGCAGTACAGATTAGTACCTGTTTATTCATTTTCCTGGATGAGACGCCCTATCCTTTTTATGTATTTCTTTGCATATGGGTTGTCTCGATCCAGCTGAAGCACACGCCCGTAGCAATAGCGCGCTTTCTCGTATTCGCCACGGCGAAGATATACAGCACCCAGGTTGAAGTGTGCTTCGTACGAATAATAAACGGAATTTAATAATATGTCAAGGAACAATAATTCGGCAATACGGAATTCGCCAATCTCGTACGCAAAGAGCGCAAGATTCATTGGCAAAAGATCAGCGTAGTTGCGGCGTTTTACGAACCCATTCAGGAAATGGCTGAATTTGGACGGGAACTCTTTTCGCAGAATGTTCCAGACCGTGGTATCGTTGATGATCGTATCTATCCCGCGTTCGGTCAGCAATTCATTTAGTCTGATTTGCTGTTCCGGTGGGATGTAACTCTCATGTCCATATATTACTGACTTGTCATCCAGATAAACCATGTACCAGCCAGCATGATCTGCTAATTGCCGGCGCCAGTTCAAGACCGCCGCATGATCAAATGCAATAATCCGGGGTTGGTACTTGTATAGCAAGGTCGCCAGGCCATTATCTGCATAGCTGCGTATATATTCGTGAAAGAAATTTTCTTTTATTACTTCCAGACGTCCGTCTATGAAAACGGGTTGAGGAATCTGCCAGATGAACCAGCTGCCGCTGTTTAGATCGTTGAGTATTCTTCCTTTCAGTCTGTGCTCGTTTATGTAGTCAGCGGCACCAACCGGATGCGCGGCACGGTCCAGACCCGCACCGAAATTGACGGCCCGGTTATCGTCCAGGTAGAAGGCATTCGTTGTGACGCGCATTCCGAGCAATACGACGAAGATCGAGAAAACGACCGGCATGACAGAAAACACTTGCTGAATGAGATGATTGCGTTTTACCTTCGAGGTTAGGCGTTGTGCAATGTCTCTTGCGGAAACGGCCGTGATCTGAATGGCGACAAACACAAAGAGAGGAACATTACGTACAATGGTTGCCGACAGGTAAAGAAACGCGGCCAGCAGTAGATATTCGTGGAGCTTTCTTCTTCGGTAAGTGACGATCACGAACAAGAGGCTTATCGCACTGATCAGATAGTACCAGTGAAGGGGCGCGGTGAGAAACAATGCATCAGCGCCCATGGTCTTGATGGTCCAGGGCGACTGGAATTCACTGATCATTGGTTTAAAAATGCTCGAACCCTGCAAGCGGGTGAACAAGTAGAAGGGAAAAGCAATGCCTTTAAGAAAATAGGGGTTGATAAAGGAAGCAGCAACAGAAATAAGGGACCATTTGAGCAGAGGCCGGTCAAGGGAACGGTAATGAACCCAGGTGCTTATGAAGTAGGCAGCAGTGACAACCCAGCCTAGAATGAATAAGCCGTGGGAATTGACCCAGATTAGCTGGATGACGGGCAGCAGAAACAGGTGGTTTCCCCGTTGATCATGGTACTCGTCGAGCAGAAACAATGTTAGCAGTAACATGATCCAGGTTATGACCTCAGGACGGTACAGAAATCTGAATTCAATGGCGAGAATGACCGCGAGAAGACTGAGCGTTGTTGCCCATACGGGGATTCCAGCTGATCTCATGCGCCAGAGTATAAGCATGAAAACGCAAGCGATCAGTAAGATGTTGAAGAGAGTCAACCCGCCGTAACCGGCAAAATTGAATATTCCATACAGAATGATCTGATACAGCCAGTACATGGCGATATACTCGCTTCCGTTTACCGTGTAGGTAAAAACGTCCTGTGAATGGAACTTCATGTTCTCGAGCATCCACTGGCCACCCCGCAGATGAAAGCCAATGTCTGGATCGGCGATTTCTCTGGTCGCAAGCAAAATACCCAGCAGGAAGACAAGACATAAAGGGATTAGCCATTTTGACCTTATCACAATACGCCAGGTGGTTACTCTGTAGGTTTCTTGTCTTGAACGTGCTGGTGCAGGATGCTTATGTTTCTTGGTCATATGTGCTTTAGTACAGCAAGAGTATATGGTTTGTGCCCTGTGTGTCAATGAATTGAAATACCTTGCGGTTTGTACTGCTTGTCTTGGTCTAAGGCTTGATGGTTTTCTTCAGAAACGCAACGGTGTCCGCAACTTTCTTGATGTTCCCTCCCCCGCCTTCAGCGAGATGCGGTCTGCCGCCGCCGCCGCCGCCGAGAATCTTAGAGATCTTCTTGATCAATTCTTGTGCCGGGTATTTCCTTACCAGGTTGGGACCGACGAAGATCAGATATGTCAACTTGCCTTCGGTCTCCTGATAAAGCAGCCCAACAGTATCTTTTGCCTGTTCGCGTACACTGTCGGCGATGGCGCGTAGAGTATCCTTTGGATAATTCTCGAATTGTTGACTAATGATCACGCCTTTCTCTTTCTTGACGCGCGAGAGCAGTTCTTGTGCCTCAGCCCGGGCAAGGCGCAGTGAGTTTTGTTGATTTGCTTTCTCTAGATCCTTTAATCTTCTCTGGAATTCCCGCACCTTCTTCAGCAAATTCTTGTCCGCGCTGAAAGTCTGATTCAGTTCATGTATTAATGAGTATTGATCACGTATTTCCGTGAATAGGTGCATTCCAACCGAGGCTTCGATCCGTCTTATGCCAGCGGCCACAGATTCCTGGGACGTGATCTTGAACAGCCCGATCTCCCCCGTGTTGTTCAGGTGTATGCCGCCGCATAATTCAATTGAGAAATTTCCGATCTTCACGACCCTAACTTGATCCCCGTATTTCTCCCCGAAGATGGCCATCGCGCCCATTTTCTTGGCCTCGTCCAGACTGGTGAAGAACTTCTCTACGGGAAGCGCGGCAAGGATCTTTTCATTGACCAGATCTTCGATTGCGTGTATTTCATCATTGCTGAGCGGTTTGAAATGAGTGAAATCAAAACGAAAGCGGCCGGCCTCGACATAACTCCCTTCCTGACGCGCGTGTTCACCCAGGGTTTTGCGTAGCGCGGCATGCAGGAGATGGGTCGCGGTATGTGCCCGGGCGCTCTCCTTGCGGTTATTTGTGTCGACCGCAGCATGTACTGCGCCCGACGTTATCTTGCCCGACACCAGTTTGCAGTGGCAGATGATCATGCTCTGATACCAGTAGGTATCGA
Source organism: Caldifarciminota bacterium (assembly GCA_050124875.1). GTDB lineage: Bacteria > Hydrothermota > Tepidihabitantia > SM23-42 > SM23-42 > SM23-42. Next base: position 9,677 of record JASFEK010000002.1, read on the forward strand.
GCACCTTCAGTTTACAGTCTTCGCCGGTGATCGAACCTTTTTCGCCTACCTGACCACCGGCCTCGGCATAGAACGGGGTACTCTCCAAGACCAGTTCTACCGTGCCGTTATGCTGATTATACCTCAGCAGCGTTGTATCTATCTCAACCTTGTCATAACCTACAAATGAGCCAACACCCTCTTTCAACACCTTCCATTCACCCTTGGGTATGAATTTTGCTTTGGCTTTGGATAATTCTCGTGCTTCCTGGAGCATTTTCAGAAAGCCCTTCTCGTCGACCGATACTCTTCGTTCCTGGGCGATCTCCGTGGTCAACTCTACGGGGAATCCGTATGTATCGTACAGCTTGAAAGCGTCCTCCCCGGAAATGGATTTTTTATGCTGGAAGATGTTCTCCAGCTGTGCCAGACCCTTTTCCAGTGTTGCGAGGAATCGTTCTTCCTCTGATTTTATCACCAGGGTGATTTCTTCCCGGCGTTCGGGTAGATCAGGGTATGCGTTTTGGTAGATATCGACGATCTCGGGTACGACTCGATAGAGGAAGGCTTCATCGATGCCCAGGTTCCGGCAGAGGCGTACTGCCCGGCGCAGCAATCTGCGCACCACGTAACCGCGTTCCTCATTAGATGGTATGATCCCATCTCCGATCGCGAATACGAGCGCGCGCATATGGTCGGCGAGTACGTTAAGTGCGACATCGGTTTCCGGGTCAGCACCATAATCTATCTTGTGATGCTTCATCATCTCTGCAATGATCGGTTGAAATAGATCAGTGTGGAAATTAGAGTCTTTATTCTGCAGCACGGATACTAGTCTTTCAAAGCCCATGCCTGTATCAACACCGCGGTTCTTAAGGGGCAGTCGTTCGCCGGTGACAGTTTGGTTGAATTGAGGAAAGACTAGATTCCATATCTCAGGAAAGCGATCACAGTCGCATCCTGGAGCGCATGTTTTTTCCCCGCAGGAAAACTTCTCACCCAGATCATAGAAGATCTCAGAACATGGACCGCATGGTCCTGAATTGCCGGCCGGCCCCCAGAAATTATGCTCTGCACCGAGCCGGAAAATTCTCTCTATTTTCAAACCAATCTTCTTGTGCCATATGTCATACGCCTCATCATCATCATTGTATACGGAAACGTACAGTCTGGTCTTATCGACGGCGAGGACTTCGGTGAGATATTCCCATGCCCAGACGATCGCTTCCTCTTTGAAATAATCGCCAAACGAAAAGTTGCCAAGCATTTCGAAAAACGTGAGATGACGGCGGGTTCGGCCAACATTATCCAAGTCTGACGTGCGTAGACATTTCTGTATGCTCGCGGCACGCCGGTATGGTAAAGGTACAGCACCGGTCCACAACGGTTTGAACTGGACCATGCCGGCACTGGTGAACAAGAGGCTCGGATCATCTCTCGGGATCAGGGACATCGAGGGGACGATGGTGTGATCCTTGCCCTTAAAGAACTTCAAGAAGCTCTTGCGCAGCTTATCACTCTTCATGACTGTTCAGGATATTATACACAACGCTTGGTGTAAATCCACGGGTCAAGAGGCGGCGTAAGACCTTCTGGCGATCTTTTGGATTCCCCAAATCGAAACGAGATAACTTTTTTTCCAAAAAATCCTTCACCACTCGATCTTCATCCCGCAGGCTAAGCGCCTCATCGATCGTATTAGGGGAAATCCCGCGCTTCGTTAGCTCGCGGCTGATGAATATGTTCCCTTTTGGTTTCAAGTTTGTGTAGTCAGCGACAAAAGACTCGGCGAAGTCATTGTCGTTCAACGTGTTGTCTTCGGTGAATTCTTCAATTATACTATCCACCAATTTGACATCGAACCCGACCTTCGTGAGCCGTGTTTTCAATTCCCCAGACGAGCGTTTCCGATAGCGCAAGATTCTGAGCGCCCGCTGTCGGATTCTTTGTTTCTCCTGTTCAAGAAGCACATTCTCTATGCGATCCCTGTCAATCAAATCACCTTCATGAAGGTCAAATTTCAGAAGAATTTCATTCGAAAGGCCAAACGCGAATTTTCCATTTATGAATATGCTCGAGCGCCGCTTATTTTTCTTTTGTGGTTCTATTTTGCTTATCTTCACTTACTTTTGATTTGCCGAACATCTCTTGGCGTAGCGTTTGCTCGACATTCGTCGCGATATCCTGATTGGTCTTAAGGAACTCGATTGCCGCGTCGCGTCCTTGGCCAATGCGCTCTTCGCCGAACGAATACCAGGTTCCGGCTTTCTGCAGTATGTTGTGTTCGACTCCGATGTCGACCAGCTCGCCGTACTTGGATATTCCCTCGCCATAGACGATGTCGAATTCTGCGATTCGAAACGGCGGTGCCAGCTTGTTCTTGACCACCTTGACCTTGGTCCGGTTCCCGATCATGGTGTCGCCCTTTTTAATGGATGATATCCTGCGAATGTCAAGGCGCACTGACGAGTGGAATTTCAGGGCCAACCCGCCCGGGGTGGTTTCTGGCGACCCGAACATGACACCGATCTTGTGTCTTATTTGATTGATGAACACAGCACAAGTCTTTGACTTGCTGATCACCGCGGTTAGCTTTCTCAGTGCCTGCGACATCAAGCGGGCGATGAGCCCGATTTGCATCTCGCCCATTTCGCCGGCAATTTCTGCCTTGGGAACCAGAGCGGCTACCGAATCGACGACCACGATGTCGACACCACCCGAACGTGTTAGGATTTCGGCGATCTCCAGCGCCTGCTCGCCAGTGTCTGGTTGAGAGATGAGTAATTCCTTGAGGTTTATTCCCAGTGCTTCAGCATAGGTCGGATCAAAAGCATGTTCTGCATCTACAAAAATCGCATTCCCTCCAAGCTTTTGTGTTTGAGCTATTGCCTCAAGGGCCAGGGTCGTCTTGCCGCTGGCTTCGGGGCCGTAGATCTCTACTACCCTGCCCCTGGGAAGACCACCAATGCCCAGGGCAAAATCCAAGCCCAGGGAGCCGGTCGGTATAACCTCAACATCGGCCCGGGTTGACTTGTCGCCCAGGCGCATGACTGAGCCCTTGCCGAACTGCTTCTCGATCTGGTTGATTGCCAGGGAGAGTACTTTTTCTTTATCTTCTTTTGCCATAATCCTCCTTTCCATCAGATGATAACCGGGATGAAAAAGAAAGATTACAGAGATGGGCGAATAAGGTCTCTGTAATCTAGTCTTCCATCTCCGTAATCATCTTTCTAATATGATAGTGAAAACTTAGGCCAAGTCAAGGACAATCGGGGCTGGCCTCAAAGATGCTGTACGTCAAGTGGGGTAATGGCTGAAGCAAACAGGCAGCCTATGTTTCTTGCTCTGTTGCGTCTCCTTGTCTCGGGGTCTCCCCTTCTCCACTTCCAAGAAAAGGGGTCTATTCCTGATGGTGGTGCTTTATGACTCTTGCCTCAACCAGGAAAATGACGTCTTCGCAGATATTCGTCGATAGATCTGCAATCCGCTCGAGGTTTTTTGAGATATTCAAAAGATGCAAGGCACGTGGTATGGTCGAGGCGTCAGCAACCATATAGGTAATGAGCTCCCTTATGATCTGATCCCGCAGAGAATCGACTACGCTGTCCCTTTCGCAGACCTCCTTGGCTAGTAGAGGGTCTTTGTTGATGAAAGCACTGATGGCATCATTGATCATTTGTTTTGCCTCTTCGGCCATTCTGGGTATGTCAATCAGCGGTTTAACCAAGGGTTGGTCGATCAACACGAGTGCGCTCTGTGAGATATTGACCGCATGGTCGCCAATCCTTTCCAGATCATTATTTATCTTCTGGATCATGAGTATAGTGCGCAAGTCTATTGCCTTCGGTTGAAGCGTCACGATGAGCGTTGTGCACATTTCGTCTATTTCGATTTCGTATTCGTTAGCTCGCTGTTCATTCTTTTCTATTATCTGTTTGAGCAAGCTTTCATCCTTATCTGACAATCCCTTTGTGCTTGTCTCAACCATCCTCTGAATGAGTTCTGCATAAGTAATCAACGTTTTCTTGAGTTCATTGATTTTTTCTTCAATCACGTTTGTCCTCCTGATCAAAGGTCGATTCGATCCAAGATTTTATTTCATCCCTCACTCGTCTGAAGGCGGCATCCTTTTCTTCTTCCGTGCCAATGAATCCAGAAGGGTCTTGAAATCCCTGGTGCAGATACTTCTTTGCTCCCGGGAAAAACGGGCAGGTTTCTTTGGCGTGGTCACACACCGTAATGACATAGTCAAATGTCTGCCCCTTGTAAGTGTTTACGTGTTTGCCTTGCTTGCCTGTAATATCAATACCGATGTCTGCCATTGCCTTTATTGCATGCGGGTTGACTGCTGTCGGTTCTGTGCCGCCGCTGTAGGCGACGTATTTTTCGCCGCCAAGCTTGTTGAGCAGTGCCTCGGCCATCTGTGATCTTGCAGAGTTATGAGTGCAGATGAACAGAACCATCTTTCTGTCATTAATTGACACTGATGCCTCCGCGCTTTTCGCTGGGGTGAATTCTTAACTGCGCACGGTACTTCGATGAGGACTTGATAGTGGAAGTCAGATGTCTGTCAGTCATTCTCGACCCACCATCACGATTCCTGATCATCCCGATGCGATTCTTGGCTATCCCTGATAGGCGGTGACTATAAACTTTCTTGAACCTGTTTAATAACATTTCACTCCTTAGCCAAAACGTCCAGTGATGTAATTCTCGGTCAGCTTTTGCTGAGGTGCAGTGAAGAGTTTTTTTGTCTCGCCGTATTCAATCAGTTTGCCTAGATAAAGGAACCCAGTGTAATCAGAAATCCTCGCTGCCTGCTGCATGTTATGGGTTACGATAGCAATAGTGTATTGTTCTTTCAACCGTATCATAAGGTCTTCGATTTTCCCCGTAGAAATCGGGTCAAGGGCAGAGCACGGTTCGTCAAAGAGAATGACTTCAGGTTCAATAGCCAGGGTGCGGGCAATGCACAGTCTCTGTTGTTGTCCACCGGAAAGCGAAAAGGCTGATTCGTGCAAGCGATCCTTGACCTCATCCCACAGTGCAGCGGCATTGAGTGCTTCAACAACGCTTTTTTCTATCAGGTCTTTATTCCTCACCCCGTGTATTCGGAGCCCAAAGGCAAGATTCTCATAAATCGATTTGGGAAACGGGTTTGGCTTCTGGAAAACCATACCCACCTTTTTGCGCAGATCGTAAGGTTCATAAATGGGATCGTATATATTAACACCATCCAGGATTATCTTTCCGGTTATGCGTGCCGAAGGTATGATGTCGTTCATTCTGTCGAGACAACGGATGAGTGTTGATTTGCCACAACCCGATGGCCCGATGATGGCTGTTATACTGTTTGCCTTAATGGGGAATGTCACGTCGTTGAGCACGTGGTTGCTCCCGAAATGTACATTGAGCTTTTCGATAAAAATGCGTCCGCTATTCTCAAAAGGGACTGATTCAGGAACAGATGACTTGTGCTTTTCGCTTGTGCTTACCATAATTTCTTCTTCCTCGACCTGGTTCTAATCACGATAGCGATGAGATCCAGGCCCAAAACCAAAATTAGGAGGACTAGTGCAGTACCGTAGGCAATGGGAACTTGGGCATCGGGGTGCGTACCTTCGGTCATCAGCGCATAGATGTGATATGGAAGTGCCAGTACTTCGTCCATGACTGATCCGGGAAGTCGTCGTGAGAAGAATGTTGCTGCGGTAAAAAGTATTGGTGCGGTTTCTCCGGCAGCCCGGCCAATACCGAGAATCGTTCCGGTTAGGATCCCGGGGAGTGCAGCGGGCAAGATTATTCCCCGTATGATCTGCCATTTTGTCGCACCCACCCCATATCCTGCTTCACGAAATGAATCAGGGATGGACCTCAATGCTTCAACCGTAGTGCTGATGATGACCGGAAGGATCATGATGGCGAGGGTCAGGGCACCTGAGAGGATGGAGACCCCAAAGCCCAGGAATTTGACGAAGATTGCCAAGCCGAATAGACCGAAGACAATTGAAGGCACGCCAGCCAGATTGTTTATGCCCATTTTTATGATTCGTACAAATAGGCTTTCCCGCGCGTATTCATTGAGGTAGATCGCAGCTAGTATGCCGAGCGGTAGGGCGAATAGAACCGCACCGATCGAGAGATAAAATGTTCCAAGGATCGCAGGCAATATGCCCCCCGCAGTCATTGATTTACGAGGCATTGCAGTTAGGAATTCCCAGTCGATCACCCCTGCCCCGCGGATTGCAACGAAGATAACGATGATGAAAAGAAAGAAAATGCTTATAAGAAGAGATAAGAAAATTATTGAAAAACCTACCCGTTGTATCAATTTCCGGCGATTGGAATGAGCTTTGGAGCCTAATTGCATTGACTGGGTCAGTTCCATTGTTCCTACATCCATGACTATTTGGTTGCCGTGAACCGTTTGTGGAACCGGTGTGAGATGTAATCCGCGATGAGATTGAAGCCAAGTGTCATTATGAATAGTACGATGGCGATACCGAAGAGTGCGAAGTAATGTTCGCTACCCATGACGGTTTCTGCCATTTCTGCAGCGATGGTGGAAGTCATGGCGCGGACCGGTTTGAGGAATGAGAGTACGATACGCGGCGAACCTCCAGCAACCATGAGGACGGCCATCGTTTCGCCGATGGCGCGGCCAATACCCAAAATCAGAGCCGTCGATATGCCTGAAGCAGCAGCAGGCAGCGTGATTTTCGTCATGGTTTCCCACTTGGTGGCGCCGACCGCCAGTGCAGCTTCGCGGTACTCCTTTGGGATCGAAGTCAGTGCGTCTTCTACAATGCTTGTCACGGTTGGTAAGACCATGATGCCCAGTATCAGAGCCGCCGAGAATGCCGTGAGGCCGGTTGGGATGTTGAATAAATTCTGCACAAACGGTGCGACAACGAGCGCGCCAAATAATCCATAGACTACTGATGGTATACCAGCCAGCAGCTCGACGATGGGCTTCATGGTTTCTTTCATCCAGAACGGCGCGATCTCGGCTATGAATAGGGCGCTGAGTATGCCCAGTGGGGCGGCAAAGAGAAGAGCTCCGGCCGTTATCAATAGTGAGCCGTAGATCATCGGTAATATTCCGAATTCAGGAATATCATGCGTGGGATACCAACTGGTGCCGAGTAGGAATTCCTTGATCCCAACGACATTAACTATTGGTAATCCTTGCGTGAAGAGTACGACGACGATGCCGCCGAGAAAGACAAGCGAGCTCATCGCCGCAAACAGCAGTACGATTTTGACGATCAATTCGCGCGTCTTTCTACTCATGAGCAAAGATCGGTTGAGGTTACGGTCACGAGGTCCGTATCGTTAGGCGGCCAAAGGTTACGGTTTTCAATCCGCAACACGTGACCTCTGGGCGAAATGGGCTTCGTAGCCCTTGCCCTTTGACTTTTCCTGCTGGAAAGGAATATCCCCCCTGCCATTTGGTAAGCACCCAATAACCTCTTGCCTGAAACGTGCGGCGTTTCGAAATGGCTGAAGGCAGGAGGGATATTCCTATGACATGCGTAGGTCGTTTGACGGTTACGAGGCCCGTTCTCAATAAAAGGATACGTATGACGTTGTCTTTTGATTGATATGGGCTTCTTTGCCATCACCCTCTCCGTGACCTTTTATTTAACCGGCACAAAGCCTGCCTCTTTGACGATCTCCTGGCCTGGGCCCGACATTATGAAGTCGATGAGACCTTTAGCCAGCCCTTTGGGATCGCCGTTCGTGTACATGAACAGCGGACGGGCGAGTGGATAACTGTCATCGTTAACAGTCTTCTCGCTTGGCATGATACCTTCAACGGTCAATGCCTTAACATTATCGGTAAGATAGCCGAGGCCAATGTATCCGATTGCGCCTGGTGTCTGAGCCACAGTTCTCGCAATTTCGAGATTGGATGCTAGCATCAATGCTTCATCGGTCAATTTTGCCTTGTGCAGGGCTAGTTCATTGAATGCTTCGAAAGTGCCTGAAGCGGCATCACGGGAAACCACGACGATTGAGCCTTTTCCACCCATATCATCCCAGCGACTTATCTCTCCAGTATATATCGCCTTGATGCTCTCGATGGTGATCGCATCGATCGGGTTATCTGGATGTACAACAACTGCGATACCGTCGCGCGCGACTATGTGGGCAACTGGACTAACACCTTTTTCACGTGCGGTCTTCACTTCCTTGTCCTTCATTGGGCGTGATGCGTCAGCAATGTCCGTTGCTCCGTCGATTAACGCAGCAATTCCTGTTCCAGAGCCACCGCCACGCACAGTGATGTCCGCGTCGGGGTTGTTGTCCATATAAGCCTCAGCCGCAGCTTGAGCAATGGGCAGAACCGTGGTTGATCCCTGTATCGTGAGCTTCTGGGCAAAGAGACCGACACTAAATAAGAGTGCTAATGCGATTATCTTTTTCATGCTTTCCTCCTTCTTTGATTAATAAGAAACCTTAAACTGGACCATGACCTTATCTTCTGAATCGCGGTCCTCTTCCTCAAAGGTTTTTATCTGGTAATTGACCTGCGTAAGCAGGTGTTTTGAAACCTTCAGATTGACGCCGCCGATGATGCGATTGTGACCATTGTCATCAACGTCGGTGTCACTATCATAATAGTCGTAGCGACCCAGAACACTCACTGCCTTGGTGACCGCGAGCTCCAAAAATCCCATGTAACCCATGCCATTGATCTCGTCGTCTTTGGTACCAAGATACTCACCGATAACGGTAACCGGACCGTACTTGAACTGAGCGAGTCCGACGTACCTCTGCTGATCGACCTGGGTGATTATTGTATCGCCACTCGGTTGTTCAGCCATCCAGTAAGAACCCTTGAGCATTAGGCCAGGTATCGGTATTATGGATAGGTTTCCGACGAATGCCTTGTTGGTGTTCACTTCAACAACCTTGGAATAGCCATTGCCGTTGAACGCCTGAATTGAGAATTCGCCGTAACCACCCGGAAGGAGTGAGTGAAAACCAATGCCTAGTTCGGCGCTGTTCATCTTCTTCTCGGTTTCCTCAAGATTCTTCTCGATTACTGGATATCCCCAGAGGTCGACGATGCCGAAATAGACTTTCTGTAAACCGATCATCAATTTGGCATCGGGCAGATATTCGCCTACCCCTGGTAGTTTCCAGTCGGCCTGGGCGTACTTCAGTCTTATTTGCCAGTCAGTTGAAGCTGTTGCGTTCTTCTTACTCGTGATGTCGATGGTTCCTTTGAAGGAGACCGGTTTGGTCTTTGTCTTCCAGCGTATGTACCCACGCTCGATCGAGAAGTAATGTTCGTTTTCATCGACTTCTGGCGTGGTCGGGTTTTCAAAGGTATAGCGGGTCCAGAAATAGCCATATATTGGTGCTTCTGCATAACCTAGCACCAAGAGACCCAAGAGTAGTACAGATAATGTGTACTTCATATAAAATCCTCCTTTGTACGCTATTATACGGCGCGTGGATTAAGCGGTGATTAACATTCTGTTAAACTATGGTTAAGAATGACGGGCTGAGAATCTTTTAGAAAGCTCTATTTTACATGACTTTTGAGAGTAAAGCTAATGCATGGGGTTGAAAGCTCGAATTTCTGCGAACTACTGAAGCCGCGGCAATCTAATTATGACCCTGGTACCCTTTCCAACGGCGCTCTCAATAGTGATACTTCCATGATGTGCCTGCACGATATGCTTCACGATTGAAAGCCCCAGTCCTGTACCACCCATTCTCCGCGAATGAGACTTGTCTACTACGTAGAATCGTTCAAAGATGCGCGGAATGTGCTCCTTAGGTATACCGATGCCAGTATCTTCCACCTTGATCTCGGTCTGCTTCTTACCCGGTGTGGCCGAGATCGTTATTTTTCCTTTTTCGGTGTACTTGATTGAATTATCTATGAGATTGATGAACACCTGCTCGAGCTTGAACGGATCAGCACTTGCTTCAACATCATCTACATCGAGCACGACTTCAAGCGCTTTCTCGGCCAGCCTCGCTTCAAACATCTTCAATACCGGCTTCAAGAGCTGTGCAATCCTTACTTTTTCCATCTCGAGCTGCTTGACTGACTCAAGCTCTGATAGTTGTTGTAGATCCTGCACGATGCTGATCAACCGGTCAGTGTGCCTTTTTATGATCTCGAGATAGCGCTTCGATTTTTCGTCCTCATCGTCTTCCATGGTTTCAACAAACCCCTTGATTGCCGTGAGCGGAGTTCTTAGTTCGTGAGACACATTAACCACAAAATCCTTCTTTATAGTTGACAAGTGTATTATTTCCGTGATATCGTGCATGGTCAGGACGATCTGACCCGAGGAACTAATGAAACTTATGCTACATAGGTAGGTTTTTCCATCTATCTCGACGTTATCACTTACCAGATTGTCCTCATCGTCGAGATTGTCAACCAGTGCACCTACATTAGGTGAACGCAGCAATTCCCAGTAGAATCTACCTTTTATCGACTTTGTTTTCACGATCTTTTGAAAGCTTTCATTATGCAGAAGAACCTTGCCCGCTTTATCAGTTACGACAATACCTTCTTGAATAGAATTGAGCACGGTGTCCAAGGTCTCTTTTTCCTTTGTGAGTTCGCCGACAAGGGTTTTCAATTGTGAGACCATATGATTGAAACTGTCTGACAGTTCCTTAAATTCATCACGGTTCTTGGAAATTATGCTGGCGTCGAAATCTCCTCGCGCGACCCGGCGCGAGGCATCGATAAGCCGGCGGAGTGGTTTTGAGATATTGCGCGAGAAAATGATCGCCAGACAAAGGCTTACCGCGATTATCACCAGCGTGACAACGATCACTCGTTGCTGCAAGCTGCCGAGCAGGGAATTTATCTCGCTCGCATAAAGGCTGACCCTGAGAACGCCGGTAATCATCGAGCCGCTGCGTATCGGAATCGCCACGTACAGCATCTCTTTCTTTACGGTCCGGCTGAATCTGAGTGCCTCGCCGGTTCTTCCATCCAGGGCGGCAGTGATCTCCTTTCGAGCCTTGTGATTCTCCATTGAGCCCGGATCCTCTTCTGAGTCAGCCAGTACCGTGCCCGAGCTGTCGATAACCGTGATCCTGGTGTCGATCTCGGCGCCCAATTCTTTCACCATGATGTCCAGAGAATCGGTCTCTTGTCTGATAATGAGATCGGTTATGTCGGCCCGCATGGAAGTGGCGATCTTACTGAGGTTGTCCGCCAGTGTCTTGAGATGGTAATTCTTAACGATCCGGAATGAAAAGATAAGCACCAGAACCGAGAGCAAAGCAGCGACCACGATATACCCGATCAGCGCTTTTACGAATACAGTTATTCTCATGGTTCGAGCTTATAACCCATTCCGCGGATATTCTTTATGAATCTGGCCGCTTTGCCTAATTTTGCGCGTAGGTGTTTTATGTGTACATCAATGGTCCGGTCGATAACGATCTTGTCATGTCCCCATAGTTCGTCGAGCAGTTGCTCCCGGGAAAAGACCCAGCCGATACGGGTCGCCATGGCCTTCAGTATCTTGAACTCGGTTGTGGTAAGGTCCACCCTCTTACCCTCGACCCTGACCAGAAATTTCTTAGGCAGGATCTCGAGTATCTTGCCGATTTCGATCCTCTCGTCCTCTACCCGTTCTCGTCTTCGAAGCACAGCCTTGACGCGCGCCACGAGCTCTCGAGGAGAGAAGGGTTTTGTGACGTAGTCGTCCGCCCCCATTTCAAGGCCCAAAACCTTGTCGGTCTCGTCGGATTTGGCGGTAAGCATGATAATCGGGACTGAGCTGAATTGTTCTTTCTTCTTCATGTAGCGGCAAATATCCATGCCGTCGGAGTCAGGTAGCATCAGATCCAGGATCAAAAGGTCAGGCTTCGTCTTGTTCAGGAATTTGAAGAAGCTGTCAGCTTCTTGGAACGTTTCAACAGTGAAGTTGGCTTTCCTTAGGTGGATCGAAACCAGTTCCAGAATATCTGGCTCATCATCGACAACGGCGATTAGTTTTCCCATACGATACGATATCCAAATGTAGTATAACAGTTGTTAGTGTTGATGTCAAGATATGCAATGTCATGGTACCTTTCTTTGAAAATAGAAAAGCGAAGGAATTCTCGATCTGTGTGTGGAATATTTCAGGTCGTGGTCAATTTAGTCTTGCCGTATACGATTCGTTCTTCAAAAGGGGAAGTGCGTATGATATCCAACTCCTTTTGTGCGTTTGTCGCGATCTCCTCAGCTTTAGGTTTCTTTCCATGTATGCTCTCGAAGGCCCGTGCGCCAGCGATTCTGCCCTCGAGCATTGCCGTTGAGGCTTCCTCAATGCAGGCAAGGTCGCCGCAGACATAGATGTTTTCCTTTGACGTGCGCATGTAGGGGTCATGGTAAGGCACATGTCCGCCTAACTCAGGGATATAGTCTACTCTGCACCCTGCGTGGTACAGCAGATCACAGAGTGGTGAAAGCCCGATCGCAACGAGTATCATGTCGCATTCAATGGTCTTTTCCGTGCCGAGCAGGCACGAATAGTCATCGCCCACCTGGGAGATGACAGCGGCCTCAACACATTCCTTGCCCTTAGCCTCGACGACCGTATGCTTCAGGTATATTGGGACGCCTGCCCTCTTGATCTTGGCTGCATGAACGTAGTAACCACCCACCTTATCCATAATTTCGACGATCGCGGCAACTTCCACGCCGGCCTGTAACAACTGATAAGGTACGATGAGCCCGATATTGCCTGAACCGACGACCAATGCGCGCTTCCCGGGCACGACTCCGTAGACGTTCATCATCGTTTGCACGGCTCCTGCACCGTAGACTCCCGGTAGATCGGCATTCTCGAAGGCCAGCATATTCTCGCTCGCGCCGGTAGCGATGATGTAGCGTTCGGCTTTGAGCGAGAACAACGTATCATGCCTTAGTATACCGAGAATGTCGTTATCATAATAGCCGACGACTGTGGCATCATTGATTACCTCAATACCTAACTCACCTGCCCTTTCACTCAATATTGTCGCGATGTCAACACCGCGTACCCCGCAATAGTGCAACTTGGAGCCGAAGAACTTGTGCGTTTGCTTGATCAGTTGGCCACCTAGGATAGGATTATCATCGACGATCACGACATGGCTGCCCAGCTCTTTGGCTACGATCGCGGCTTGCAGTCCGGCTGGACCGCCACCGATCACGCAAATCTCAGTGGTCTTGTCTGGGGTCTGATATCGATTATCGGTCATCTGCTATGACCTTTTTGGCGACATACCTTCATGCCTTCGCGCAGCGGTTCCATGCATACCATGACGTTGGGCCGTCCGTCGACTTCCATCAAACAGGAAGAGCACTTACCAACAGCACAAAAGAACCCACGTGGCCGGTTGTGTCTTTCTGAGAAAGACAGGACGCGTATCCCTGCGGCATGAAGTGCCGCGGCAATAGGCTGGTTCTCATAACCCTCAAGCTCGGTATCCTCAAAGTAGAATTTTACTTTGTTGCCGCGCTTGAATTCAAGTACAGGATGCTCTTTTATGTAATCAGACACTGGCCCTCACTAGGTTCGAGAATTTCGAATTTCGAAATTCGAAAAGCGAAATTCTAATGACGTGGGTACTATATGTTGTTTTGAAAATTGGAATTTTAGCATAAAGATTTGTTTATTATTTCGGGCTTTGGACTTAGGATTTGAAGAAATCGACTGCATTCTTGAATATGTGGAAACCATCACCTTGTTCTGGAATGTTCTCGCGTGTATGCTTTGGATGCTGGATGTAGGAGAAGAATCTCTCCGGGTGAGGCATGAGGCCAAGCACTCTTCCGGTCTTGTCGGCGATGCCCGCGATGTTCTTTGTCGAACCGTTCGGGTTGTACGGATATCCGGCAGACGCGCCCTTTTCGTCGACATACTGAAAGACAACGCGTTGCTGGATTTCGTGGAGTACGCTCTCGTCCCTCGCCACGAACTTGCCCTCGGCATGAGCGACCGGTAGGGTGATGATATCTGCCATCCCTTTGGTGAAAACCGAGCGCTCACCGTGCACTTTCATGTATACCCAGCGGTCTTCAAAGCGGTCAGAATCATTGGCAATGACGCTGACCGTCTGGTCTTCGAAATATTCATCGAAACTCGGTAGAATGCCGCTTTTCACCAGTACCTGGAAGCCGTTACAGATCCCGATGATCAGATTCTCTTTTTCGATGAAGCGTAGAAACTGTTCGCGTATTTTGTATTTGATCTCGTTGGCCAAGATCTTACCCGCTGCAATGTCATCGCCGTAGGTGAAGCCGCCGGGTAAGGCTATGATCTGGTATTGGGTAAGATTACGCTGCTTGACTTCGTCTATATAGACTCTCTCTGCTTGTGCTCCGGCTAACTCAAAGGCGTACTGGGTTTCCACGTCGCAATTCGTACCTGCAGCACGGATGATCATGACTCGTGGTTTCATTCTGCGTTACGGTGTTGTTCTATGAGACAAGTCTGTGATGATCAAACCCGCTGCGATTTTCCGTCGGCCGCGGCCTCGATCTCGAGTTTTGGAAATTTCTGTATTACGTCTTTGATATTCTTCTCAATGAAGTTATCGCTGCTGAAATGGTCGTGATGGGTGACCATGGTTTTTCTTACCCCGGCTTCCTGGACGAGTTCGGCGACTTGGTGATACGTAGAATGTCCCCAGCCGATTCTCATCCTGTATACTTCATCCGTGTACTGCGCGTCGTGAATCACTAAATCGGTTTTTCTGACAAAATCCACAAATTCCTTGTATAAAGTCTTCCCGTTTTGAGCACGCATTTCGTTGTCGGTCAGGAAAGCGAAGCTCTTCTTGCCTTCGGTGAATTTGAATCCGCGGGTGTGATTAGGGTGGTTGTTGACAATCGTCTCGATTTTGATACTGCCGACATCAAGGGTTTTCTTCAAGTTGTGAAAGACTATTTTGGCGGGGAGAGCTGATAGGTCAACCGGGAAATATGGCATGGTCATCTGATAGGATAAAGCTTTTTCTGCGGCCACCTCGTCGGCCGGGCCGTAAATATGCAATTCGATTTCTTTCTGAAAAACAGGGGCAAAATATGGGAATCCCTGAATGTGATCCCAGTGATAATGGCTGAAGATAAGGTTGATTCTTTTCTTACCTTGGGTGACTAGTACTCTGCCCAGTTCCCTTATGCCAGTTCCAGCATCGATGATAATATTGTCTCCGGATTGGGCTTCCACGTACAGGCATGTTGTGTTGCCGCCGTGTTTCTTGGTTTCCGGACCGGATACTGGAACCGAACCGCGGGTACCGTAGAATTTAAGAAGCATTTACTGTTTTTCCTTTGTTTCCTGGGACATTCGGCAGTTCCCCTCAAAGAAGACACCCTTGGCCACGATCAGTCCCTTGCAGACAACATCGCCATACATTTGGGCGCCGCCCTGGAATTCAATGACCTCCTGGGCGTTAACATTGCCTTGGATTTTGCCTCCGATGATTGCCGAACGACAGCTGATATTACCTTTAACTGTTGAGTCCTTGCCGATCAGGGCACTTTCTTTGCTATTAATATTGCCTTCTACCTTGCCATCGACTTTGATTGACCCGTTGATCTTGATGTCTCCGTTTATCGTCGTGCTTTTGCCGATTATGCTGTCGATTTTATCTTCTTTATCCATCAATCCTCCTTGAGCCACCAGTAGTATAACTTGATTATACTTAAAAGTCGAAATCTGTCAAGTAAAATGTGTACGAAAAAGAATAGCGCCAACGGGATTTGAACCCGTGATCTTCGCCTTGAGAGGGCGACGTCCTAGGCCGGACTAGACGATGGCGCCACGGGCAATTATACATATTTCGATGATTATGTCAATCACGGGCGTGTTATTCCTGCCCTGTAGCGTGATAATGTGGGCGAACATCGAAAAGCCGATTATCTTTACAATTACCAAAATCTCGCTATAATTGAGCGGTGAGGATATCGGTCATTATCCCTGTATTTAATGAGAAAAGTCACCTTGCAGAGATAATAGACGCGGTCGAAATGGTGCCTCTGAAAAAACAGATAATAGTGGTCGATGATTACTCAAGCGATGGAGCGCGCGAAATACTTCGATATCGTAAAGGAATTAAGGTGATTCTTCACGAAAAGAACATGGGTAAAGGAGCGGCGATTCGGTCCGGTTTGATCCAGGTCAATGGTGATTACGTGATAATACAGGATGCCGATCTGGAGTATACGCCGGCAGAATACATCAAGTTGATCACGCCGGTCATAGAAGGCAGAGCACGGGTTGTCTACGGTTCAAGAATCCTGGGTAAGGGTGAATTCCTTAAGGCAAGTTATCTGGCTAACCGGGTGCTTACCCTGCTCACAAACCTTCTTTTTCACAGCCGATTGACTGATATGGAAACATGCTATAAACTCCTCCCTGCCGGTTTGATGCGCAGCCTGCAACTGGTCTCCTCGAGATTCGAGATCGAAACCGAGATCACGGGTAAATTGCTGCGCAGCGGCGAGAGGATAATGGAAATTCCAATTCGATACCAGGCCAGGAAAAGAGGTAAGAAGATCGGCGTCAAGGATGGGATCCAAGCGATATGGAACCTTATGAGATGGAAGTACTTCAAATAATCGTGTTCTGGATATGAAAGTGCTCTTTGTCGCCACCGCATATCCACGCTTTCGGGGTGATATCATCACGCCCTGGCTGGTAGAACTGATAATGAAGCTGAGACAGGAAGGTATCGATGTCTCCGTGTTCACCTCATCATATAAGGGATTACGCACCCACATCCTTGATAGCGTGAGGGTTTATCGTTTCCGGTATTGCCTAAAGAGATTTGAGCGCTTCACGCATGAGGAGACAGCGGTCGATCGGGTTAGAAGAGGGCCCAGCAACGTCTTTCTATCTGTGCTCTACCTTTTCTTTGGGGCCTGGGCAATGATCCGGTTGAGCCGGCATGAACGCTTCGATATTGTACATATACACTGGCCTTTTCCGCATGTCATATTCGGTGTGCTGGCAAAGAAGTTCGGTCATGCCCGCTTGTTCAATTCCTTCTACGGTGTCGAAATACGCTGGTTGAAGAAGAAATTTCCCTTTCTGGTCAAACCGTTCTCAATGCTCATGAGCAAGTCCGACACGGTGACCGCGATATCGACTCATACTGCAAAGGAATTAAGCGGCATCGTGAAAAAACCGGCTCATATCATACCTTTCAGTGCCGCAATGGCCGAGAGACACGGCAAGATTAGTGATAAGAAAGAGATCATCTTTGTCGGAAGATTGGTGGAGAGAAAAGGGGTCCGGTATCTGATCGAAGCCTTTAGCCGGGCTGCAAGGTCGATTCCTCATAATCTGGTCATCATAGGCGATGGTCCTGAGCGCGCACGCCTTCAAGGCGAGGTTCAGAGGCTTGAAATTGCCGAGCGAGTTAGGTTTACCGGTATGATAACCGATGATGAGTTAAAGCAGTATTATCAATCGTGCAGTTTCTTTGTGCTACCTGCAGTATATGATAAGAAAGGCGATACTGAAGGGCTTGGTGTTGTACTACTTGAAGCGATGTCGTATAGAAAGCCGGTCATTGCCTCGGGCGTTGGTGGTATCACGGATATTGTTGTTGATGGAAAGAATGGACTGCTTGTTCCTCCGGCTGATGTGGTCGCTCTTGCCCAGGCCATCGAGAAAATGGCGAAAAACAGGAAATTACGTGTGACCCTGGGTCGTGCAGCGCGTAAAACAGTTGACGAGAAATTCAATTGGGATAAAATTGTCAGAGATCTAATAACACTATATCGGGAAGAGAATGAGTGAGAATCAAGATAATCGCAGTGATGATTTGTTAGAAGATAAGGGCGATCCAGGAGTAGATGCCGCCCGTCCAATCATTGAGGCTCTGGTGATTGCCACGACTGAGCCGTTGCCGTTGCGGAACATTGCGGAGATTGCCGGCGTTTCTGAATCGATGGTGAAGGCGATCATCGATGAGTTGAACCTGGAGTATAGACAGAACGCGCGCGCGTTTGAGATCAAAGAGATTGCCGGTGGGTTTCAGATATATACACTGCCCAAGTATGCCGAATGGGTGGGTGCCCTACATAAGAGAAAAGATCGTCTCTCAAAGGCAGCCCTGGAAACCTTGGCAATAATCGCCTACCATCAACCAGTAATCCGGGCCGATATTGAGAAAATGAGAGGTGTAGATTCCACGTGGATCCTTGATAGCTTGCTGCAGAAAAACCTGATAAAAACGTGCGGACGCTTGCCTTCACCGGGAAGACCAATTAAATACGGCACGACCAAGGAATTTCTAAGGTATTTCGGTATCAGGGATATAGGTGAGCTGCCCAAAGAAGAAGACTTCGGAGAGGCGGTAATGAGTGGTTATCCTGAACTGCCCAGACTTGCGCCCAAAGAAACAGGCGAGGAGATTGATTCATCAATCGACAAAGATGATGCTGCCAGCGAGGA
>JASFEK010000003.1:0-27054 GCA_050124875.1 Caldifarciminota bacterium
CCGCTAAAATCAAGAAGCAAGAGATCACTTGTGTAACCTGGGAAACCTCAGCGTGAACACAGAACCCATATGCCTCTCGGAAACAACCTCAATACGGCCATTATGTTCCTCGATAATCCTCTTCACGTAAGCAAGGCCCAACCCCATGCCATCCGCTTTTCTGGAAAAGAAGGGATTGAAGATCATCTCCGTTTCTTCACTGTCCATACCCATGCCGTCATCCTTGACTACAAGGAATACTAGATTATCAGCTTCTCCCGTCTCCACTTCGATCGTTCCTTTTCCCTTGATCGCCTCCTTGGCATTCTTGAGAAGATTTGCCACGGCCGCACAAAGCAATTCATGATCGCCCTTTACGGCTGAGATATCCGCCGTGCTCTTATGCAACACCTGAATACGCTTGGGCACGCCTGTTCTGGCAAGCGCATCTTCCAGCACCTTGTTCAGATCCACACTCGTAATATTCAGCTTCAACGGCTTGGAGTACTCGAGTATCCGTGCAATCAACTCCTCCATGCTCCGGCATTCATCAACAATGTCGGCCGCTGGTTTTTTACCTTTTTCAACCAACCGGGCCAGACCAATAATTGCGCCCAATGAATTCCTGAACTCATGGGCTATGTAAGAAGAGAACTCCATCAGCATCTGCTCCCGCAGTTTCAGCTTCCGGTACACCTCACCGAATGTTGCCGATACAAAATCCTCTTTCTTCATCTCGATGCCAAAATCCTGTGCGAGATTACTAACATAGCGCATTGGCAAGAACAAATTACGGAGCAGGAATAACCCCAGGAACCCCGTGAAGACCAACGAGATCGTTATATAGAAAATATGCCATCGGAAAATATCGCCGAATACGACGGAATAAGATGGCGCAAGTGACACATAAATATACAGCGCGGGTTCAACGCCATGAAAGACAAAATGGTTGGCCTCCTGGCTCATCTCTTGAGGACCGGGCAGGCGCTCAAAGCGTTCTAGATAGTCAGTGCTCGTGATCCCAAACGGCACATTCAACTTGGCCCGTGAATCATAGATACTATTGCCTAAAGTATCGGTAACAGCGAGGTCTTGTAGACTGAAAGACTGCTCCAGATTTCTCAGAAGAAATGACAGTTCCTTACCATAGTAGCCCTGGTTCACATAACCCCGGCACAGATTGGCGATCGCTATGATGTTCGCGCGATCATAATTGTCGAATTCGCTCCGAAACTGAAAATTGATGTACAGATTGAAGGCAGCGATAAACAGTATGAGCACAATGAATATCGTCGCAATCGCTCCGATATCCCGAGGATATGATCCGCGAATGTTCACAATACTCACCTGATGATTGTAAGGCGACCCGTTCTTCGTTCAACCTTTGTGCCGCGTGTTTCAATCACATACAAATACATGCCACTCACAACATCATCGTTATTTTCGTTCCTAAGATCCCAGAATGCCCGGCGTGCATAGCGATCGATTTCGTATGGCTCTGAATCCAGCACGCGGATCCTCTCGGCCGCAAGGTTATAGATGGTCACCTTGAATTCGGGAAACTGAGAAGCAAGTTCAAGTGTATCCGAAGGTACGTAGGAAATGATCACCTTCTGCCCCCATGAGGGCTCATGATCTGCCCTATAGGGATTGGGCAGGGAGTATATCCTGCCCAAGAGCACCGGCGTTACCCAGAAACTAGTGTTCATCACTGAATCGGCCGGGCCGATACCATAAACCCAGACGCCGGTCGGGTTTCCAGCGTAGTCCAGACTCGCCGGACGCGACGTATCACCAAAACCGTAGGAACGGTCTTTCCATAGATCGGCCGCGCTACCCAGATCGCCCAGCAGAAAACTCTCATCACCGTCGGCCTGGATCACGCCCACCAGAGGATGATTCTCATTACTATTACTCACCCGCGAATCATCAATGTGTAGTATCAACAGACCGTCTCCGGGCAGGCTTCTATCATATCCCCCTCGAAACCGGTTCTCAACCATGAAGTACTCGCCCATCGTGCCCGGGTAGTCCCAATCCGGCCCGCCCGGGTCTTCGAGCAGACGATAGGCTACCGGGCTGTAGCACACACACGGAAGATTCTGGTTTTCCAGCTTTGAAACGCCGATACGGTCAACCTCGACCGGGCTCAGAAACCCGAGCTGGTATTTTGACCAGGCGCACAAATGAGCCGGCGATGAACCGGGAAGATCCGCAGCACTCGCTCTACCCCAGGACCCCGCGCCCATCAAGCCAAAAGCCCCAATACCATATGTCGAGTAATCTGTATCGTACAGATCAGGCAATCCGAGAATATGTCCAAACTCGTGGGCAAAGACGCCAACCGTGATGCGACCTGTATGCTGCTCAAACCTCTCTGGTTCCATTGAATAATAGTCCACATATACGCCGTCGTCAGTAAGGTACGCCCCTGGACAACCAGTGCCGGTGTTGGACAGCTGCCACTGATGTGACCAGACATGTCCGGTATAGCCGGCAAAACCCTCTTCGGCACCAGGCCCTGCATGGACCACGAACACTACGTCAACCGTATCGTCACCGTCTTCGTCGAATTGCGCAAAATCTATTAACGGATCAGCGAGACTGCACGCTGCCCATACTATACCTTGTGCATTTTGCGGAAATGCACCTGGATAGATCCCGAACGAGTCACCAACGTAATAGGCATAACTCATCGGTAATCTGAACCATTGCGTGACCTCGCTCTGCTGGCTGATCGTGAATCTGTTGTAGGAAACCTCTCGATAATAGTCCCTCAGTGAGGACATGTTATCGAAGTAGATCAGGGAGTCAAACTGAGCACTCGCATATTGATGCTGGTTATCAAGAAAATCGACGAGCAGAACCAGCACCTTTTTTTCACCCACGGGCTTTGGTAATCGCGTGATACCGGCATTCATGAATTCCGGGTATTTCGGGGGCACGGGTCTCTTATCAATCTCTACATACGGGTTAGGCGGCATCATGAAGAGCGCCATAGCGAAGAGAAGCATGGCTAATTATACGCGTGCCCATGCGGGTGTCAACGGACTGATAATTGGAGCACAGAAATCAAGCGCGTATGGTTTTGCGGCACCGCTAGTCTATCAGTAGATCAGGATATCAGTAAGCAGACTATCAGCTTAGCAGAGCATCAGACAAAAATCGATTTACACCGTTGCCACGAATGACATAATGACCCAATGACACAATGACTATTGCCTGTAGCCGCTGGGTAACAAATTACCCAACATGGGCATCAAAATACCTGGTTAGCATCTTTATTTCGTAAATGTCTTGTAAAATAGGACCTTTATCGTCGCATTTCAGGAACAAATATTGCATACATTATGTTCCAGAGACTGGAGGAATTATGATCAATTTCTCGAAGAAAAACAGGAATTCGGGTTTCACGTTGGTTGAATTGATGGTCGTGATCGGGATCATCGGCATCATCGCGGTGCTTGCGATCCCAAATTTCGCACGCATACAGCGGGAGGCGCGTTTGCGCAGCGCCTGTCAGAGGACTGCACAACACTTCAAGCAGCTGAGGGAAAGAGCAATATCAACCAACCGGACCTACCACGTCGATTTTCCGGATCAGTACACCTACCGACTGATCCGTCCCGACAGCAGTACGCAAAATTTCAAACTGAGCGGTTCAGGGGGCGGAAATATCCGTTTTGGAGGTACTGGTGTTGCTGGTCAACCACCTGAAGCCAACATGGCTGCGCCAGGGATCAATGGCATTGATTTTCCCCCAACCAGAACTCTGACCATCGACGGACGCGGTGGTGCGACCAGAGGAGTAGTTTACATCACGGACAACAGAGACAATCAAGCAGTGGGCATTAACCGTTTGGGTCGCATCACAACCTACGTGTTCTCTGGCGGCACTTGGCAGTAGAGGAGGCAAAATGAGAAATAACCTTACAGAAACCTTGCACACCAAGTTACATAATAATCGAGGATTCACGCTCGTCGAGGTACTCGTTGCCATGATCATTCTGGCCGTTGGGGTTCTTGCAGTATCCCAGCTCACGGTAATGGGTTCACGTACGAGCACAATGATGAACCGGCGCATGTACGCACGCGACATACTGAACCAATACTATGAAGAGCTCACAGGACTCCCCACCCAAGATTCAGTTCTTAACTATCTGACCTCCGCCGATTTGAACGATACCATTGCTCCGGACCATGATCAGTACATAAACACGCCCGGCGGCAGATACCGGGTGATCTGGAATATTGCCGACAGCATGATCAGCACGACGCCGGACTCACGGTTCAAGACCGTACGCATCCACATCTTGTGGCCTCAGACAAGACGTAGTATCAGCTCTGACGTACTCAAGAGATACTAAGGAGGTACTATGGGACGCATTCATGACCGAAGCAGCAACTCAAGTGGTATGACACTGGTCGAGTTACTGGTCTCGCTAGTCATTCTGATGGTTGTTCTGGGGGCGGTGTATTCAATTCTCAATCTGCAACAGACTAAATCGACTCAGGTCACGCGTACGACCGTCTTACAGACCGACGCACAAGTTGCTTTCACGCTCATAAAGTGGGATTTATTACTCGCTGGTCTGGGTTTTCCTTTTGGACGGCAGGATGCCTTCCAACTCTCGAACAACGGTAGCGACGTAACCTTGAGGGCAACTGGCCTTGGATTTGAGATGAATTACACGCAATGGAGTTATCTGCTTGACAATGTTAACGGTTCAATCCTTCCTGTACGTCGATGGGATGACACGCTGGCCGATTTTACGATCGGCGATACGGTGATGATCATGAGCGAGGTGCGCGACCCCGTGCATCAGGATTTGATCGTTACCGGCATTGATACCTTCACGTACTATGACCCCATATGGAGCAATCCTACTGATGGCTTCCGGGTACAAGTGGATAGGCCGATACGCGCGCGCGCCGGGCTCATGGTCTTCAAACGGAATGCTGACACTTATTTCACCGGCGTGACCTACCGCCTCGCTGGCGACACCTTGATGCGCGGCAATGAAGCCCTTCTGACCAATGTTGAGGCAATACAATTCCGCTACGGCATTGATACAGATGGCGATAACCTAATCGACGATTGGCGCGATACGAACAACCCTCTGTTCAACCCCGACTACGGGACTAAGTGGGCGGTTCGCTTTACTATGGTCATCACTTCTGAAGTCATAGTTGATTATCAATACCCAGCAGATTCAGTAGTGATCGAGGATGACCCTCCTTATGCATATCCACTTACACCTTTGCAGAAACGCAGAAAGCGCGCGATTCTGAGCAGCGTTGTATACCCACCGAATCTCCAACCTGGGGAGGGATAATGAAAGAATCGATATTCGACAGACAGCAAAGCGGTATTGCCCTGCTTGTAGCCATTGGCACGATGATCGTCGTCTTGATCGTTGGCTCATTAGCACTATACATCGTTGTCCGCGGCATGAATGTAACGAGTGGACAGATGAGATACGAAACAACGTATGAAGCGGCAGTAGCTGCCCTTGAAATCAGCAAGGCAAAAGCCGAGAGTTTGAATACTTTTCTCAGCGCGCCGCCGAGCATGACCGATACGATAAACGTCGGTGGTTATGATGCAATAACTGTTGCCGAACGCACATCGGCGCAGGTCATCACCATGTCGGGTACGGCGATCAAGTTTGCCCGGGCTATTTCCGGGCCCGGCGCCACGCCTGCTTCAGGCAGTTATCGCACCTACTATATTAGTGCAACCATACTCGGCCGCGGCGGCGAAAGAGTCGGCGTTGAGGCACTTCAGCGCTTCACTGCACAGGCACCTTAATTCAAGGAGGAAAAGATGCACAATATTTTCAGAGACATAGCTAGGATTTCACCCTGCTTCGTATTGATCTTCGCACTCGCAATACCTTCGATGGGCCACACTCAAGACCAACCAAACTGCTGCGCCCCGCCTATTGTACAGAACATCGTGCGGCCCAATATCCTGATCTCGATTGACCTATCCGGCAGCATGTGGGCGCGCGCAGCATTCACCATAAATGGCGGCGCATACGACCCTAACCGCAGGTACTACGGTTATTTCGAACCGGAAAGCATGTACTCGTATTCGAATAAGGGGTTTGAGATCGATCCGGCTGGCAGATATCCGGGTAATGTCATGAACTGGGCTTGCATGAGCCGCATCGACGTCACGCGCAAAGTGCTGACCGGCGGTGCAGGTCAACCCACGAACCAGCTCTACAAGAACTCACTCGAGGCTGCGGGAGGAGTCTACTACGGCGCTCTCTACCGGGGATATCCCACTCCCGCATACACATATAATTCAGGTGGCTTAGTGTACTCTTATACATTTACCAAACCGAGCTCAGGACCAGACTCGGAACGGCGTAAGAAGATCGTCATTGTGAAGAACCATGCGCATAGTGGTCCGGACTCCATTCCCACGGGTACATGCAATCTCATCATAATCCCGCCTGACCAGAATAAGATCACTGGTGTGCTGCGCCAGATCTGCGACAAGGATTTTGACGGCAACTTTGACCAGAACGCGCCGCGTCTTGCCCTCATGTTCTACCGCGCAAATGAATTCTCGCCCTGGGCCGATGACATCGATGTCGCGCGCGAATTCTATGCAACGGAAGACGACCCGGACATGGAGCCATTCATAAATACAATTAACCTGCGCGACCCGGACGGTGACACGCCCGTGGGTAAGAGCGTGCTGGAAGCCATACACTATATTCGCTACTGTCCTCCGCACTATGGCAGCTACTCTTATCACGGCTACAATTCCAAATACGACCCGTATTACAGTGGCCAGGGCGCGAGTCTGACCAAGGTCTGGTGCCGCAAGAGCTTTGTTATCATTCTGGGTGACGGTGAGTCGAATAATGACCAGCCGTCCGTAACCACAGACATACACTTGCCAGCCGGCCCTTTTCCCGGCCGCTGGTTGTGTGACTATGATGACGATGCAAACGCATTCGACCGCGTCTTTTTCAATGATGACGGACCAGACCGGCACCACTGTGCCGACGACTATGCATACTACGGGCACATTACTGACCTGAGGCCTAATGGCGAGCCAGCCTGTAGCTTAAATGGCAAGCAAAATATCACCTTCTATTCGATCATGAGCTATGGCACCGGCGCCGCGCTCTTCCGCGAGATCGCGAAAGACGGCGGTTTCGATGACCTGAACAATGACAATATCCCTCAAGTCAATGAGTATGACAAAGATTCAGACGGCGTTCCCGACAACTACTATGAAGCGGCTGACGGCTACCAGATCGAACAGGCCATGCTCGATATCATTGCCGATATCGCGGCCAAGATATCCTCAGCCAGCGGCGTTGCCATGCTGAGCGTTGGAACCAAGGCTGGCGGTTCAACGGTCCAGGGCCAGTTCTACCCCCGAAGGAAATATAGTACGGGCGAGCAGCTCGACTGGGTCGGGACGTGCCAGAGTTTGTGGCTGGATCCCTTCGGCAATCTCCGCGAGGACAATGACCGGGACGCGATACTCCATCTACTCAATGACTATGTCGTCAAGATGGAATGGGATCCGAATGAGCAGGACGTAATGATCACGCGTTACCAGGACATACTCGGAAATGGTGACAGCCTGGTTCAGATGGGACCGCCTGTACATCTCGACCTACTCGAGCCGGTATGGGATGCCGGATACTGGTTGTGGCAGAATCATAACCCTCCAACAAACCGCGAGATATTCACTTTTATAGGCGGTGTAAAAACCGACTTTGCCATGGCCAATGATAACCTGTTGAGGCAGTACCTGGGCCGCGGTTTGAGCATACAATCGGCCGATACGATCATCCGTTACATTCGCGGCGACGATATAGACCCCAACATACTCCGTTCGCGTACAGTCGCCGGTATGACCTGGAAACTGGGTGATATCATCAACTCAGGTGCGACCTTGATCAGTGCGCCGATCGAACGGTACGACTTCATATACGGTGACATGCAGTATGCCCAGTACTATGACCAGTACCGCAACCGGAGGCAGGTCGTCTATGTCGGTGCGAATGACGGTATGCTACACGCTTTCAATGCTGGTATCGCTATGCGCAGTGCGGACAATCCGATCACACCATTGGAACTCAACCCGGCCGGCTATGATCTCGGTGAAGAACTCTGGGCATATGTACCATACAACCTCCTACCCCATCTCCGCTGGCTCAAGGATCCCACCTACGGCGAATGCCATGTGTATTATGTGGACCTCAAACCGTACATTACCGATGCCCAGATCTTTACCGACGATGCCGTACATCCTAACGGCTGGGGCACGGTACTGATCGGCGGCATGCGCCTGGGCGGTGCTGAGATTTCCAACGAAATGGATACCTGCCGGTCTGCTTACTTTGCCTTGGACGTCACAGATCCGCTCAACCCAGAACCGCTCTGGGAATTCAGTGATTCCACCTTGCGCTACACCTTATGCTATTCCACAGTACTCAAGGTACAAGATCGCTGGTTCCTTGCATTTGGTTCAGGACCGATGAGCTGCGGCGGTGACTGTCCGCAACTGGGTAAGATCTACATACTCGATTTGAGAACCGGTACATTACTGCGGACCTTTGATGTACAGGACCCCCAATCGTTCATTACCAACATCTTTGCCTGCGACTGGGGGATCGACTACAATGTCGACCGTATTTACTTTGGCGACTGCCACTGGGGCGGACCCGTGACCAAGAAATGGGAAGGCAAAGCATACCGGATCTTGACCCATGACGAAACTGACCCTGCCCTATGGACCATGGACATGATAATGGAAATGGATCAAGCGATCACGGCTGAAGGCAGCGTCGCTACTGATGAATACAATCATCTATGGGTCTATTTCGGAACCGGTCGTCTCTATTCGGATATCGACGAGATCGACCCGACCCTGCATTCGTACGTGGGCTTCCAAGACGACACGACCCATACCACTGACCCGCTGATGCTCTACGATGTCACCAATGTGCAGATTGATACGGGCGGTGTGGTGCAGCCCGGAAACCTGCCCTTTGACTCTCTTGAGACCATGGTCAAGAACCGCCTAGGCTGGTACCGCCAGTTCGATCAGTCGGGCGAGAGAAATCTCACTACATCGCTCGTGCTCGGTGGGGCGGTTCTATTCACGACCTTTGTCCCGAGTGGCGATATCTGTGAATACGGCGGATCGGGCAATCTCTATGCGTTATTTTACAAAACCGGCACCGCATACACCAATCCGTTTCTGGGTGATACACTTGGACACAACCGCATCAAGGTATCAGTCGGTTCAGGCTTTCCTTCAGAGCCGGCACTTTACGTGAGCGCGGATCAAACCAAGGTATTCATTCAGGTCGGGGGCGGCATTGTATCGCCAGAGACTGGCATACCTGGCTTACCTAGATCCGGGGTCATCCTTTGGAAAGGAAGATAGGAGGTATATCATGAAAATACTCATTCCGTTACTGGTACTTGCTTGTGCCTTGTCCTATGCCGATGAAGCCGGACTGGGACTCGTTACAGGTATGAAAGGCAATACTATCTACTGTTACGGTGACATTAAGGTTAGCTTTGAAGGCACGAGGATATTCTTTGTTAGCCCGAACAACACAGAGATCTCGGGCACACGGCTGAGTTTTCCCTTTACCGCAACAGTAATCGAGCCACCGTCCACGGTCAAGGACTACGGCGCCGCCACATACATAAAGATCCTAAAGTTCTACGAAATGAAGAACGGGCAACTCGTCGAACGAGAGATGAATTAGATATCACGGTTCACCGGGGGATGAATGCCCCCGGTGAACCCGCCATTGACTAATTCCGGCATTTACCTATACTTTTCCTACGGAGGTGAAGATTGAAAAAAAACCTTGTCGTTTTTTTGCTGATTTTGGCTTTCTTCCTGGTGCAGTGTGGCACCAAGAAGGAAGAAGGTGGTGTCGCCGGTAATACCCCTCCCGAGATAAAGAATATCACGCTTTTACCACTCAACCCGACATTGGAATCCGAAATAACCGCACGCATCCTGAGCAGTGACCCGGATGGCGACCCAATAACCTACGAAGTGAAGTGGTTCGTGAATGGTACAGAGATAGGTGAGGGCATGTCACTCACCTACGATGAAATAAAGAAGGGTGATAAAATATTCGCCGATGTAACACCTTATGACGGTAAAGCGTACGGTAAAACCATGAGATCGGGCGAGATAACGATCGGTAGCATGCCACCCCGTATCCTGTCGCTCTCGATCATTCCCGAGATCGTTGATGTCACCACACCCCAGGTTGTCCTCGAAGCACTCTTCGAAGATCCGGACGGTGATTCAGTACAACTCATCGTGCACTGGTTAGTCAACGATGAGGTACTGGCTGACACTTCACCGGTACTCCAATTGTCAAGTCTGGGATTGAAGAAAAGTGATTTCATTGCCGGCGCGGCCTTTGTCGACGATGGGGAACACCGTTCCGATGCCTTCACCTTTAGTATCACGGTTGCCAATGCCCCCCCTGCCTTCCGGACAAAGATCGATTCGGTCAAATGCTCCACTGACAGCGTGTACTACCCGCTGCCGATCTTCGATCCCGATGGTGATCCGCTAACGTTTGAGATACTTGAAGCGCCAAGCGGTATAGAAATTGATGACGAGCAGGGCATCATCTACGGTGCGGCTGGTGCAATCGACGCCTTCGAAGTGGCGGTGCGCGCCACTGATTCCGAGGGTGCCTATCTCGATGCCCGCTTCACGCTAACGGCAAAGTAGCACAATTCAAAATTCACTGCAAAAAAAAAGGCGGCCAGGATCATTGGCCGCCTTCTGTTTTATTTCTAAAAATCAGTTTATTTCTTTGGATGATCAGGGTCAGGGACGCATGCATCGACCGGGCAGACGGCCGCGCATTGCGGCTCATCAAAATGCCCGTCGCATTCCACGCATTTGCTGAAATCGATCACGTAGATCGGATCTCCCGCTGCAATCGCCTGTACCGGACACTCTGGCTCACAGAGCCCACATGCTGTACATTCATCATTGATCTTGTACGCCATAAGACCTCCTTCCTTAGAACTTCATATAGATTATATATATTTCTTCGTTTTTGTCAATTATCTGCAACGTTCTGAAACGAGTACTACAAAATCCGAAATCCCATACCCTCGCTTTCTGTCATTCCCCGGTCCTCCGATCGAGTCGGAGGGCAAACTCAGCTGGAGAATCCAGGCATGGCCCCGAACCACTTACCCTGCAGTTCAAAGAAACACAAAGTCATGAGAATCCAGTTTGGTGGACAAGACAATCTAACTTCCCAATTCATGGTGTATGAAAAAAGAACTGCTGTACAATTACATCTTACGCAATATCACCATCGATAGGGAGGACTTCTCCACAGGCGTAGAAACCTTTCTTACAGAAACCTGGTAATTCCACTGATGCAACGCCTTCTTTGCTTGAGCTAATTCCTTCTCCACCTGCACAGCCTTTAAGAAAATCGCCTCGGATCCCGGCTCGATCAGCTGATTCAGTACGGCGATCAATCTACGGATCTTACCTACTGCCCTGAGTAAGGCGAGGTCAAACTTCACGCCCGAATAGGTTTCAGCTCTTGCATTCACAATTTTGGTCTTCTTTAATTCGAGTGTTTGCACCAGGGTTTTCAGAAAATTAGCCTTCTTACGCTGAGCCTCAAAAATTACAAGATCCAAATGCGGTACCAATATCTTTAGTGGAACTGAGGGAAAACCAGCCCCGGACCCAATATCACACACTCTCTTATGCCTCATTACATCCGGCAGGATCAGCAAGGAAGGCAGGAAATGCCGTAACGCTATACGTTCGTAATCCCGGTGTGACAAAAGATGTATTTTCCCGTGATAGTGATACAGTACTTCCAAATATACTTTGAATCTATCGAGCGTGCTCTGCTCAAAAGCGATATCGAGTTCATTCAACCCCTCCTTGAGCTCAGTAATCTCACGTTCGATACTATCTGCAGTATTACTCGTCTTTCTTGATATCATCCCATACCCTATCCATTTCTTCCAGGCTTACGCTTTCGATATCCCTACCCTGTGCTGCGAGTCGTCGAAGTATTTCCCTGAATCTACGCACGAATTTCTTGTTGGCATGCCTCAGGGCCTCTTCAGGATCAATGTCCAGATGACGTGCTAGGTTGACGCATGCGAACAGAAGGTCACCCATCTCTTCACGCTGTTCTCCCTCCCCATCACCTTCCAGCTCACGCATCTCTTCCTTAACCTTCTCAAGTGGACCAGCATGTGACTGCCAATCAAACCCGAGCCTCGAAGCCCTTTCCTGAATGACCTTTGCCGCAAGCAGCGCCGGCAGAATTATCGGTATTCCGGCGAAGATGTCTTCCTTACTCTTGTGCCAGAAGTGCAGCACGTCTTTCTCATCCTTCAAGTCCTTATCAGCAAAGACATGCGGGTGCTTCTTCTTATACTTGCGCACCGTAGATGCAAGTACGCTATCCAGATCGACCTTTCCTTTTTCCTCAAGTATTCTCACGAGAAACAAGGCAAGGAATATGATGTCTCCGAGTTCCTCAACCGTGGCGTCAAGGTCTTCCTGCTCAACCGCCTCGACCAATTCGTAGGATTCTTCGATCAGCTTGCTCTTCAGCGAATCGAGCGTCTGCACCCGGTCCCACGGGCACTTCTCGCGCAGGGTCTTGACCAGCTCAACCAGGTCACCGAAGTTCACGTTGTTGCCGGGATTATCGCTGATGCATTGCCGGTTCACTCGTCTTCATCGGCAGGCATCGACTGAGTCAAACTCTTGTCCTGAAAATCAGTATAGAAATTCTCTTCAAAATTCAAACAGCAAAGGAGCTTACCGCACACTCCTGATATCTTACTAGGCGAGACGTATAACTTCTGCTCCCGTGCCATCCGCAGCGAAATCGATTTCAACTCATTCAAAAATGTCGAACAGCATAGATTGCGGCCGCAAGGACCAACTCCACCGAAGAGCTTTGAATAATCACGTACCCCGATCTGCTTGATAACGACCCGCTTATTCAGCTTCTGGGAAATATGCCGGTGGAGCTTTCGGAATTCGAGACGCTTCTCCGCCGTGAAATAAAACACAACCCTCTCCTCATCATACTGACAATGACACAATACCGGCTTCATGGCAACGTTGAATTCAACAACGGCATTCTTGAATTCTATTAAGCCGAACTCCTCATACTCCTGGAGCTCGCGTCGCCTTTCGACATCGTCCTCGGTTACAGGTCTCAGGATCTCGCCGTAAACACTGCCCGCTTCATCTTTCTGAAGGGATAATACGCGGCCGATATCGATTCCCTCCTTGCTCTTGATCATGACCAGCTCACCCGAAGCAAAACTGGTATCACTGCGGCACCATTCGATACGGAAGGGTGTTATTTGCACACGATAGATCATCGTTCACGTATAATGTAGATTTTCTCACCCGGCTTAATCATACCTAACTCCTCGCGGGCTTTTGTTTCAATGAGATTACCCTTCTTGTATTCATTAATTCGCTGTTTCAGTACATCGTTTTCCGCCTTCATGATTACCATATTCTTCTTCAGTCGTCGTTCTTCGAACCAGGCATCACCAAACCGGTACAGCCTTTTGCCCAGGTAGAACATCGGAACGGCCAAAATCGCCATTATCAATATGATCTTGTATCTCTTGGATGCATGTTTGCGACGTCTCCTCATGTTCTACAAATCAAATTATACGCAGAATCATACATTTGTCAACTGACAGCCCGATAAACACAAAAAAAAGGGGCGGCTGTGCCGCCCCTTTTTTGCCTGCTCTTTATCATTTAATAAGAATCAGTTTCTTGGTATCGGTCAACTCATCAGTTGTCATACGCACAAAGTAGACGCCTTCAGCGAGTCTTCTTCCGAAATCATCCCTTCCTTGCCAGTTCGCCTTGTAGAACCCAGGCGACTTCACATCGTCGACCAGCGTACTTATCCGCTGTCCGGCCGCGTTATAGATAGCGATCTCTACATCCATGCTGCGCGGCACACCGTACTCGATCTGAGTGTTACGCGCGAACGGATTGGGCCGGTTCTGAGCCAGGAACACATGATCCGGAATCAACTCCTGCGGTTTGTATTCGGCTATAGACGTTACCGTAAAGGAGTAGTAACCCGTAACAGGATCCCTACCCGCGTTCTGCCACAAGGCAGAGTCTTGGCTGAAGAGGTAGAACTCAATCAATGTGTAGCTGGGATAGCTCGGTATCGTGTAGTAGTATGTAATGCCAGATATGCTGTCGTTCGTTACACAGGAAAATGTTCCGCCGTCGGCACGGTAAGCGAGAGAATCATACGCCAAACCTGTCCAGTCCGTTATCTCGGTTGAGACGACCCACGGACCGCCGACCAGTGAATCGTATGCCGTATTGGCATAACTCGGGGGCGTGAAGTCAACCGCGATCGTCGCCTCATTGGAATAGTAAGAGACTGTGTCTGGCGTTACATAATTCGCCTGCACTACGTAGTAATACTGGGTTTCGCTCACAACCGTATTGTCGACATAAGGACTCTGATTCGTCATACCGAGTGACGTATACGGACCACCTTGCACCTCACTACGCGACACCTCGAAGTTGGAAATACCGAGGATTCGTTCCAGCAACCGGCTTTCAACAGACATTGCGCGGCCAACTTCGTGTTTAGCAACTCGCCTCGGCAACATAACGCTCGGCTGCAGCGCTGACATCTTGTCCTTGTTCTTATGGACGCAGATCTTGGCGCTCTTTGCAGCTTTATGCATTGCCGCGTCTGGAACTGGAGCAACATAACTGACAACGGTAGACATGACCCAGTCATATCCCACTGTCTCCCATCCAGAGCCGTAATTCACCTTACTGCGCGTCGTTGTCGCGCCATCGTCCGATAGTGGGTATGGAGAGTCTGCACCCAACCAGACTAGTCCGACATGGAAGTCACCGGAGACCAGGATGTCAGCAGCTGATACATCAATAATTTCCGGATTAGGATAGAGTTGCGTTACAATCAATGTGTCTGCCCAGAGAACACTATCTGGATTACCCGAACCGTCGTCATCCCAGATCCTAACCTCGATCGTATCAGTGACATTGTAAAACATCAATGATAATGCTTCCAACTTACACGGAGTATGTTGAGGCGTGAAGTGAGTTGCGACCATATCATCCACTGCCCAACCATCCCAAAAGTAGGTGATCGTCCCGTAATAGCCCAACTCCTCACCTGGCGGCACCCAAGCCAAATATACAGTTGAATCCGGTTGTCCGGTTGCCGTGAGACCGGTCGGTGCCATGGGCGACAGAACATAGAAATGTTCTTGTCCGCTATAAGAGACATTTGGTATCGGATCCGCCGCCATGACGTAGTAATCAATGCAAGTACCAGCGCTCTGTGTCGGGATCTCATATGTGAACGTATCACCGGCAACACTCGTATTGGGTATCGCGGCAGCAACGTCATCGACTATGTAGTATAGAGAATCGGTCAAAATCCCGGACGGATCAGTGATCAGGGCACTCACCGTGTATGGACCGGTTGAATAGGTATTCTCCGGCATCTCGATGAGAGTGATATCCGGACCTGTTGCATCCTGATTAGCGGTCCAGTAAACATCATCAACATCAATGTACCACTCGTACAGACTCACATAGTGGAAAGCCAGGTAGATGTTCTGCCCGTCGTAATCATCCAGTGGTAGCTTAACCGGCGTGTAGGTGGTCGTAGCAATATTGATCGCCCAAATCATGGCAACCGTATCATCGACGGTCTGACCTGACATGACCCACACTTCGAGGGACTCGGCTGATGTGCTGTTATACGTGCGGTAATAAAACCCGAAGCTATCAGCATAACTTGCCGACGGACTGATCATATCAGTTATCAGCCAGTCGTCATTCCTCAGGGTCGACGGCGTCTCATAATGACACGAGGCGAAGAGAATTCCTGAATTCATTAACGTCGAATTGGTTGAGCTTGTATACCAGTTCCACCAGTAATTACCACTGTCAGCGTTGATCACGACCCAACCAGACGGCGGAAAACTCATCAAGTATTCGAAACCTTCTGCCTTATAAGTACCGGCTTCAAAAACCCAATCGTGGAACCGGTTCGGGAATCCAGCCACTGGATCGAGCGTGCCGAGTGTATCATTGGCCACGATCTCATCTGGTGTCAAAGAATGGAAGATCGTGAAGTTGATTTCGCCCAGCGCAGCCGGGACAAAACTGAAGTCCACGTCGACACTATCACCGCCGGCCAGAGTCGAAACTGTGACTGAATCATAAGCTGCGCCATTTACATAAAGATATACCTGGAAGTTATTCTGTGTAGCTGTGCCGTTGTTCATGACGCGCGCCCACAGGCTTTCTGGCTCGTCGATGACGAATGGATAGCTGTACGGAGCACCGGTCGTGACTGCCAGATCATTGGTTGGCCAGAACTGCTCCGCTTCATGAACATCATAGCTGCCTGTCACCGCAATCTCGTCATTGTCCATCCGGTACTGGTCAACATCGCCAACCTCCACGCCATAACTGGTACCGCCCGGCGAGAATATTCCCTGGGCATCCCAGGTCGTACCTGAGCCATAAACCACCGTCGCCTCATAGGGTGAGGTACTGGATACAAAAACGATCTCATTACCTGGATTCTCATCCAGGCAGTCACCGATCGCCAATTCCCTGACATACTGGCTGCCTGTCGGCGTATACAGGGGCCGGTATGACCAACCAGAGCCTGAAGAACCGTAGATCTCGATTATTGACCCTTCGGTCGAGGCAATGGTCCCACCATTGGCTACGACGATCTCCTCTCCAGCATTATCTGAATCAAACTCGCCGACCTCGACATCATAGAGATTCCAGTTCGCCACCGGGATGAGAATTGTATCAACTACCCAGGTGGTAGTACTCGTATCCCACCTTATCTCCATAATGCTTGCCGTACCACCGCTCGCACCATAGGTAACGGTCACGATCTCGTTACCAGGATGTGTGGGATCAAAATCACCGATGTCCACTCCATAGCATGTCGAACCGTCACCGGCCCACAACCTGAGCGTATCCCAACTGCTGCCGTTCCACCATGCGCGCAACACCGACCTATAGCATGTGAATATTATGTCGTCGTCGTATCCGTCATTGTTTGCGTCACCGATCGCCATATCATACATGTAACCGGTACCACTGATTTCGCAGATGACCGTATCGTCGGTGTTCCAACCCGTGCCGGTCCAGTACCGCCACATCAATTTGTAGGGCGAGCTGGAGCGACCGAATATCAAATCATTGTCCCCGTCACGGTCGACATCACCGATCTCGGCCGAATAGTAGCCGTCTGCACCTTCATACAAAGTATCTAATGCCCAACGATTCTCCATGGGTGTTGCAGAAGATGATGAGGTATCGGTGAAGAGCAGCGCTTGCCTGGGTGACGCCGATTGTACGGTAAACAACCTAATCGTATCGTCGCTTACACCCTTAATCTGCGTCCCGATGTCGATTTCGCGCAATGTTGCCGAACCTACCCATAGCAGATGGTTCGCCCATATCGCGCGGTTGAGAAATGATTCGCCAGTGTACTCCTGACGATCAGCATCACCTTCCTTTGCTGCCCATATTGTTGATACAAGACAAACCATCAGTACAAGTATCATCAACGATTTGTTCATCTTTCCTCCTCGTTGCTTTTGAATGGAGTAGTGATTGTGATATGTATACTATCAGCGCTACCACAAAAACCACAATGATCTGGCACCAATAGTGGCTTCTGCATCCCTTCCTCCCTTGCTCTTAAGATGTGTGAAGTATATACTACAGGGTTCGAGAATATTACATCTCAAGGCCCTATTTCTTCGAGTTCCAGGCACCTCCCTCTGATTTGTATAAAGAAATTGCAGCTAATCGCAAGTGTCGACACACCTGAGTACACACCTCTTGCGTAAGAACAGGACCCGCCATGATCCCCTCACAACGTAAGCGATTATAGTATATGGATGAAGGGTGTCAATAGCCCAGAAAGTCAATAAAATCAATACATCACGGGCAATCGAGACGGCTATTTCTTACCTGGTACGATTGACTACGATATCACCCTCCAGATGACATACTGGAACGGCCTGGGCATGGCCTTCACGAAGCGGTCAAACGAGGAGCAAAAAAACTATTACTGCTCAGCGGCGCTCCCGAGCTTCACCTCTTTCACCGCGCTGGCAATTACATAGACCCGCTCATTGTTACTCTGGGGATCAACGGGTACGATGAAAAACCCCTTGCGCTTCTTACTATAACCGAGACTGATACCACACATTACCTCGCCGTCATTGAATTCTATCTTGATCTTTATCCCCCTTAAATTCGAAGCATCGACTTCGCTGAACAGTTTCTTCTCTTTGTAATTCACATTACCGTCGAGCGTCTTCACGAAGAATATTGCCTTCAGATTGGGGCAGAAGACCTCGTATATCTTTCCCTTATCATGCTCGAGTTCTGAGGTCAAATGGAAGGTCTCCTTAACCGGCGTGAAATCATGGGTGAACCCCT
The DNA here is from genome assembly GCA_050124875.1 of Caldifarciminota bacterium. GTDB lineage: Bacteria > Hydrothermota > Tepidihabitantia > SM23-42 > SM23-42 > SM23-42. The sequence goes on from JASFEK010000003.1 coordinate 18,527, forward strand.
TGAGTAATCTACCGTCCTTGAAATGCACTACAATACGGTTTCTTTCAGGCGTCATTCCACTCGTCATGCTAACCTCCCTTCGTATTATCTATGATAGTCAAGTGAGTGACGGTTGTCAACCATTGCGGGGTTACTATGAATGCCAAAAACCTGTGATTCATTGACATAGGTAATCATATCAATATAATTCACACTTAATGAATATCCAATGAAGAACAAGCATCATAGAACAATAAGCAGGCAACAGGGAGAAACCAAGGGTGTAAGAACATTACTCGGTGACCCCAAACAAGCGATCATAAGGCTGGCGATTCCAATGATCGTGGCCATGTCCGTGCAAACAATATACAGCTTCGTCGATGCCATATGGGTTTCCGGCCTGGGACCGGACGCCCTCTCCGCGGTCGGCTTTTTCTTCCCTTTCTTTTTCATGATAATAGCTCTTTCTACGGGGTTGGGTGTCGGTGGTGCCGCAGCTGTTTCCCGCCGCATCGGCGCCCGTGACAAGGCAGGCGCGGACAGCGTAGCATCCCATGCTATGGTTCTGATGTTCATCACTGCAATCGTTGTTGCCGTTCCTTTTTTCTTTCTGATAAATGTTATTTTTGCCCAGATGGGTGCCGGCCATGTCACCCCTCTGGCAACATCGTATGCGCGCATCATGTTCCTTGGTACAATACTCATTTTCTTTGCCCATGTGGCCAGCGCTTTGCTTCGTGCCGAAGGCGATGTACGCCGCGCAATGTATGCAATGATGGGTGGTGCCGTATTAAACATACTTCTCGATCCGGTATTCATTTATACGTTGGGTCTGGGCGTTGCTGGTGCTGCCTGGGCGTCGGTCATCGCAATGTCGGTCTCGTCTACGATTCTATTCTACTGGGTATGCATCAAACAGAACACATATGTGTCGATCGAACTGAAGAACTTTCGTTTCGATAAGGTGATATTATCTGACATACTACGGGTGGGATTGCCCGCATCGGTCATGCAGATCACCATGGCCTTCTCGGTATTCCTCTTAAACTTGATTGCAGTCCGGGTGGGCGGCACAGATGCAGTCGCAGTATTCACAACTGGTTGGCGGGTGACCATGTTTGCCACCCTGCCCCTACTGGGGATAGCCACCGCAGTCACATCGGTCACGGGCGCGGCTTTTGGTGCCGGTGCCTTTGGAAAGCTCGACCTAGCCTACACGCATGCGATCAAGTTAGGTCTATTCATCGAACTGGCCGTTGCCTCTGTGACCTTTATTTTTGCTCCGCAAATAACGAGCCTCTTCACGATGTCCGAGGAAGCAATGCGTATCGCCCATGACCTCGTAGTTTTCGTGAGAACCATGTGCATATATTATCCGGCCGCTGCATTCGGTATACTCTCCTCGGCAATGTTCCAGGGAATCGGTAAAGGCATTTACTCTCTTGCAGTAACAACCGTGCGCACTATCGTCCTCGTCGTTCCGTTGACTTATCTGTTCGCTATATCATTTGGCATGCAGCTGCCTGGGATCTGGTGGGGAATTGTCGCTGGTAATACAATTGGCGCCACTCTTGCTTTCACATGGGCGCGACATACGATCAAAACGTTAATAGATCGTAGAATGAATGTTACTCAGACTATCAACTAGTATTATCGATTCAGTGATGTAGCTCGTTCAGGACTCACTTTCCCTGTTCCAGCATGAGCCTTTTGATCAATTTAATTGGGATCGACCCATGGCTCAGGAGTTCATCATGAAAAACCTTCAGGTCAAAATCATCTCCCTTCAACCGCTTGTAAGCTTCTTTCAGCTCCAGCAGTTGTATCTTGCCGATAAGATAACTTGAAGGTTGGATTGGATTACTGATGTACCTTTTTATCTCACGCGCATAATAGCTCTCATTACCCTGTAAGGTAGTGGTCATGAATTGTAGAGCATCCGCATAGGCAAAAGCGCCGGTCTGCAGTTTCACATCCACGATTATCCGTACGGCACGGTATTTCACGTATTCCAATGCGTTGATCATCGCACCGATTGTGTCTTCGTATAGCCCGCTCATCGCCATCATTTCTTCGCAGTATAATGCCCACCCCTCGATCAGAAAAAAACTGCGAAAAGTCCTGCGCACGACAGAGGGATGTTGATTGGAAATCGACAACTGGAGATGATGGCCTGGGTAAGCTTCGTGAACCGCTCCTTCTCTGAACCAACGATTACTTACATAGTTGTAGTAGTACTCGGCCTCACCTTTATTGAATTTAACCGGCACGGGTGACACGAAAAAATAACTGGTACGCCCAGAGTCAAAAGGGCCCGGTGGTATCATAGCCATACCCGGGATGATTGATCTTAAGAAACGCGGCGTTTCGACGATTTCAACATTGCCGACCGCTTCGGGGATCGTGACGATATTCGCCGCCGCAATAAAATTACGCAAATATTCGATCTCTTCATTACGGTAGTCGATCACATCATCTCTTCCGAAATCTCTTGGCAGTTCAACCAGCTGCCGCGCGGCCGGGGTGAGTAAAAGATAAAGGCTATCGATCATCTCTGTGGTTCTCGCAAGATAGTATTCACCAATACTGAGCAGACTATCTGCATCAAAATCCACAAAATGTATGTTGCGCAACTTGCAGTTATAGCCATCTTCCCCCAGGAGATAGCGGGCGTCCGCATCCTGGTTAGTCTCGAGCCAGTAGGCGAAATGCATCATGGCGGCGACCGCGGCTATCTTTGCTTGTTGAAATTCCATCCGTGCAGCATCAGGGAGTGAGTCCTTGTAGCTCTCGAAGACCGCCTCGATGAATTTCTCTCCCTCATTCAGCTGGTCGATGCCAACTTCACACAAAAGTGCAGGTGGTCGCGCGATATTTTCCTGGGCAGTCTCGAGGAATCCCGGTATTTCTTTCAGGCGGGCGGTCACAACCTGCATTCTCTTTTCCGGTGAGGCTGCGTGCCGGGTCATGATCGTGTAGACGCCATCGATGCACGATCGCGCGTAAAGCAGTGGATTCTGTTCATAGATGCTCCCCGTTTCCAGATCGAATATTTCATCATAAAGAAACGCTCTGAGCAGATAGTAGTCGACGACATCGTCCTCGGATAATGCTGTTGTGTCTATTTTATCCAACTGCTTTGCCAGGTGCCTGAATCGCTCTAGTTTCTGATTCCGAGATTTCTTAGTGTAATCAGGCATTTGCTTATCGTACTTGTGGATCCCGAGATGGGTTGCAGTGACCGGGTGGAAACTCCAAATTTCATCGAGAATCTCATTCGACAATAAATGGAAATCCTGTGCCCAGCTCAACGATAACACGGCCAAGCATGCCAGTAAAATTATGCAGGCATTGATCTTCATGTCACAATACTAGGTAAACCTACGTGTCTGTCAAGCGTGGGGTACTGTAATGAAATGATTCTCAGTTATTGAACTTGAGATGTATATGCGGGACTTCGCTAGCCCTCAGCCTCGGCTCCTATTCTCACTTCGCGCAAGACATCCGCGACCACATAGATCCTTTCATTATTGCTTTCCGGATCAACCGGAACAATAAAAAATCCCTTACGGTTCTTGCTGTAGCCAAAACTGGTGCCGCGAATTACCTCACCATCTGGAAACTCGACTCTTACCTTCAGACCCCTCAATGCTGTAACGTCAACGTCGCCAAAATACTTCTTCTCTACGTAGTTCTTATTGCCGCTCAAAGACTTAACAAAGAAGACCGCTTTCAGGTCTGAACAACTAACCTCATAAATGTTCCCCTTATCCTCTTCCAGTTCCGAAACCAGATGGAATTTTTCTCTCAAAGGCGTGAAGTCATGCGTATAGCCCTTGAGCAGTCGCTTATCTTGAAAGTGCAGCACGATCCGATTGCGCACAAACTCCGGTGAATCTACCATCGCACCCCCTTTAGTGTAAACAAAGAAGCCCTGTTCATAACCTGATCTACCTTTAATTATATGAAAACCCACACTCACCGTCAAGGCTGGTATTATAGGCTTAAATCTCAGAATCGACCAACAAGCAATTACCTCGTGAATTCACCCGCACCATCAAGCGTACTTGTTGACACCTGAACCGCAAATGATATAATGCTAGCATATGGACCGATTCATACTCTTAACCGGCGTCATTGGCCTCGTGTTGTTTGTGATCGCACTGGTTGTACTGATACATTCGATAATCAAGACAATCAGACGAAGGCGAAGAATCACAAAATTCTTGTATTCGGTCTTGGCCTCGATCGTGATTATCGCATTTGCCTGCTCGTTTATCTACTTGTCGCTCTTCTTGCAGACATTTTCTCGGTACACCGGTGAAGAAAAAATCGGCTGGGTGTATGCCGAAGCTGCCCATGATAGCACCAGAATCAGTTTCTTTCAAGAAAGCACAGACCGCACGCATTTTTTCACACTCTGCGGCGATCAGTGGATGATCGACGGATATTTCTTGCGCTGGGGTACAACGCTCCGCTGGCTTGGTGCTGGTGCTTATTACCGTATAACGCGCTTTTCCGGCCGATGGGTACAAGGTGAGAATCGAATGACTTCAATATATCAGATACACCCGGAAGAAAGACTCTGGGGATTTCTCTTGAGGCACGCCGAGAAGATCCCGGGCGTTGATGCTGCCTACGGCCTCGGGGTCTTTCAATATCCGAGTCCTGATACCTTCTATTTGTACATCAACGACACAGGCTTTATCTTAAGGCATCACTGACAAACCGCGTATCAGGGCCATCACCCTGCTGAAACCTCGACTATTCGCATCCACGAGGTGCTCAGCGATTCAGTCCACGCCTGAACGCACGAGCAATTCGGCGCCGGTCTAATGATCTATTCCGTGAATATTTATATCCCCATTTGATGTGTGAGCATCAATCTTTGGACCACCAGCACCCATCCGGCCTTTTACCTGTGAAAAGGTCGCCGCCTTTGTCGCAACCCGCGTTTTTACATCGAGACCATTGATCTCTACCTCACCCATTGAGGTTGAACAGTGCAGGTCTGCATTCAAGACCTTGCTCACCAAGAGGTCTATAGAACCATTACTGGTTGAAATCGCGGTCCCATCATCAGGCAAGGCCCGGATGTCAGCCTGAATATCGCCGTTGGCCGTGGTGGCTTTGGTAATTGCTGACGTGGTTCTTACCTTGATATCACCGTTGGCGGTCTGAACATACACGGTTCCAATCACATCCTTCACGTCTATGTCGCCGTTGGCCGTCACGGCCCGGGTATCACCGCGTGTAGATCTGAGTTTGATATCACCATTGGCGGTCTGTATTTCCTCTACGACCACACGGCTGGGAATACTGATCCGATAATCAACCGAGACACGTGCCTTCTTATCCAGATACTCACTCCGGATCTCCATTCTATCGCCTATGAGTACCTCGATTTTTACCTTGGCTAATTCATCTCGATCATGATTCGTCTTCTTGATCGTATGGACTTCTACATATTCCGCGTCCCACTTCTCTATTCTAACATCCCCATTCCGGTTGGTCACGACTAGTTCAGTGCCTGGACTAACTTCATACTTTTCACTGAATTCCTCGGTCTTCTCGAAGAAAGAAACTATCGAGTTTCCGAGCATACTGGAAAGGGATGGATTACACAGCTGGCCTATTACCAGCACAACCGCAAATGCGTTGATCATACAACCTCCTTTATCTGTTCACGTGGGTAATGTGCATAGCCGAGCATACATATAGACAGCGCTCACATAGAGTATTACGTGATTTCGGCAAAAAGGTTTCAAGCCCAATTAAGGGGGGACGTCTTTATACCAAGCCAGTTCTATTTTTAGGTTATACCTTGACAAATCGCGGATTATGAACATAATTGAGTATACACTCAGTGAGTTGCAGCGCAGAAAGGAGCGATCGCTTATGCAGAAGAAAAGGACCCGCCAGCAAGCCAAGCAATTGACCAGGGGTAAGTTACTGGATATTGCTGAGCAGGCTTTAACCGAAACCGACTTCCGGGCCTCTACCCTGAGTATTGCCCAGAAGGCATCAGTCGCCCATGGCACGATTTTCTTCCACTTCAAGAATCGTGAAGAACTGATGCTCTCGGTCGTACGCCGGCTCGTTCTGACTGTGACTGAACAGCTCTATGCTGCCTATGTGGATTCCAGAAACCTCGAAGAGTTCCTCACCGACCATTTTAACACGATTCGCACACACTGGCGATTCATGAAGGCGCTATTCTCCGGCTTCTCCAACTTCAACGAAGAAATGAAACAAGAAGTAATAGCCTTACTGGCAGTCGCCAACTACTACCTTGTGGAATCCTTTGACCGGTGGACAAACAAAGGATTGATCCGTACCACTGCATGGCAAGGAACTATAACCTATCTTTCCTTTTTCGGCGATTATATGTTCGAAGACAACAACCTTGCGAGAAATTTCATTCCGAAATTGATAGCCTTGCTGGCTGAATGCCCGCCGGTAGATACAGAAATACGCACCGAGCCTGGTATGCCAAAGACATTGTGCGAAAGTTGCGGCATGATCCTGCATGATGTAACCGATTTCGCCCAGCAGGACCCGAAGAGCAAGTATTGCCGGCATTGTACAAACCGTGAAGGTGATTTAAAAGATTTCGATCAAGTTGTCGAAACCATGATCGGCTTCCTAAAGAGAACCCAGGTGTTAAGCAGAGAATCGGCGCGCAAGGCTGCGCTTGCCATACTCGCGAAGAACCCGGCGTGGCGACAATGTAAAACCAAAGAAAGTCCCGGAAAAGATTAGTCTCTACAGGTCGTTAAGGATATCTACCTTTTTATGAAGTTGTATAAATAGCTGTAGGGTCCAACATCATCGAACTTGTCGGCCATGAAACCATAATAGCTAACGATTTCTTCAACATCAGCCGGGCTTAGCCTCTGTGATACGGGCGGTCCGGCAACGGTTTCGGTCTTCTTGAAATCGACGATCACCAGGCTGCCGTGACGCTTTATGACACGCACGATCTCACGCATCACATCAGACACCTCACCGTTCAACACGAAGCCGTGCAGTACATTCACCATCATGCAGACATCGATTGCATTGTCATTTGCTGGTATGCGCTTTGTCACATCAGCCCTGAATACTAGAACATTGCCGATATTTTCCTGTGCAATGATCCGCTTCAGGATATTAATTGACGGCTCGTGAATATCAACCGCAATGACCTGGCCCTGATCACCTACGATATCTGCCGCGGCTAGCGAGAAATGCCCCTCGCCACATCCCACATCCAATACGGATTGATCTCTTTTCAGATCGATCCTGGAGACTATGCCCTCTGAATCTAGAAAACCCTCGCTCGAAAATCCCGGGTGTGTATGTCTGGCTGGTCGCTTCATGACGAGATCACATATTAGTCTGGTGAATATTTCTGACCTCTATGTTCTTCACATCCTCTTTCTCTTCGTCGACATGCCGAAAATGACATACAGCGGACAAAAGCCGACGACGCTTGTGATGAAGAAAATGATCGCAACGATACCCAGAATGACCGCTAATGCACCCTTCAATACACCGGTAATCAAGAGCAGGACGATCACCAGGGTCACTATCAGCCTGAGAATACGATCCCAGGATCCCATGTTCAGCTTCATGCTATCACCTCCTGTATACGTTGATCATTGCATATAAAGCATGAGCCTTCTCAATGCAGACACAACGAGAAGGCTCACTAAAAATCAGAAAGTAAGAACTAGAAGTTCTCGGCCAGCACTTCGTAGAATGATTGCGGATGCTTGCAGGCTGGGCATTCCTTGGGTGGTTCGGCGCCCTCAAACACGTAACCACAATTCCGACAATGCCATTTCACCGCAGTCTTCTTCTTGAAGACCTCACCATTCTCGATGTTACTGATGAGCTTGCGGTAGCGAGTCTCATGGAATTTCTCAACCTTGGCTATCTGTTCAAAGGAACACGCAATGTCTGGGAATCCCTCTTCCTGTGCGATCTTCGCGAAGTTCGCATAAAGCGCACTCCACTCCATCTTCTCGCCAGCCGCTGCGGCCTCGAGATTCGCCTTGGTATCGCCGATGACACCAGCTGGATAGCCAGCAGTAATCTCAACCTCACCACCCTCGAGGTGCTTGAAGAATACCTTGGCGTGTTCTTTTTCGTTTTCCGCCGTTTCGAGGAATATCGCTGAAATCTGCTCAAAACCCTCTTTTCGTGCCTTTGACGCGAAATATGTATACCTATTCCTAGCCTGCGATTCACCGGCAAAAGCGGCCAGCAGGTTCTTCTCGGTCTTAGTTCCTTTCAAAGATTTACCCATAACAAAACCTCCTTATTTCTCGGTTAGTATTAACTCATGAAATGACGAATCCAATGATGCTTACTTTAAATTCCTGTAAGTCAGCGTACTCATAGCATAGCCATTTTCACGCAAATGTCAAGAATCTACGCCAAGTTTACCTAGCCGCCTCAATACCAAGGCATTTGTTCATCTTTCTTTATAGATTATCCCGACGTGTTGACTGAGGCAGGACTTTCTGTTATAGTTTTAGGGTAATGGTTACTAAGAAGATCAA
>JASFEK010000004.1:0-24290 GCA_050124875.1 Caldifarciminota bacterium
GCGCGGCCCGAGGTCTGTCCAATGTTCGCCTTCACGGCGAAGGCGAAAACAGCAGTAACAAGCAGTAATGCAAATATCCTCTTCATCATATCCTCCTAAATAGTTGTTGCAGCCCGGTTAGAACTGTAGACCAACGCCAACGCGCGCGCGGAAACCAGGCATGAAATTCCTTGCATCGTAGTAGTAGTCGGCCTGAGCATCAATATATGACTGTTTTGCTTCTGCTGGAGTGACTAAGCCATCATGATTGAAATCCGATTGCGGTGAGTAACGTGTGCTCGAGATCGCGGTGTTGCCGAATTGGTCAAGTGCCGGTTCAGGATCACCGTGCCAAATAGGATCGCCTGTGGTCTCGTGAACTTCGACAATCTGCTCGTTGTTGAAGAGGTTGTAGATCATACCCTTGAGCACCAGCCTGGCAGGGCCGATCTTGACACTACGGCTGAGATTCCAGTCGATATTCCAGTAGCCGGGAATACGGGCCGAGTTTTCATCACCCAACATGTTACCGCGCAGATCACGCGGTGTATACGGGTGACCCGAGTGATATGAAAAGACAACCGAACTGTTGAAGTTCTGGAATGGAATCAGGAAGAAATCGCTCGGTAGATCTACATCCCAGTTTGCGTGTAAGGTATGGCGTTCATCGAAGTCAAGGTAGTAATCAATGACCGGTACCGGGATCTGATAATAGTAGTGATCCTGATACCACTCGTAAGAGTCTGCTGCCGTACCCTTAGCAAACTGTAATGTGTAGCTGAAACCAAAAGCCCACATGTTGGACATACGCTTCTGCAGGTTGATCTCGAATCCCTTCACATTACCGTAATCCACATTCTTATACTGGTAATACGAATATGGAATCGCAATTACTTCGCGGACCTGGTTCAGATCGAAGATATCCTTGAAGTACGCGGTGAACCCGAAAACAACGTCATCCGAGAATTGATTCTCAATGCCCAGCTCATACAACACGGTTTTTTCCGGTTTGATCAGAATATTACCCACTACCGCATTACCGCGGGAGATGAGCAATCTGATGACCGAAGTATCGGTCGCGCCGTACAGGTTATCGAGCGCGGGCAACTGGAAGTACTGTCCATAATTGAATCGCAGCTTCATGCGGTCGGTAACCGGTAGTGAGAAACCAAGACGCGGTGAAACCTTGTATTCAACCTCGGAGTCAACCAGATTGTCGTTCAGGTAATCCTCAGGCGCCTCATAGGTCTGGGCCTTGGGATCGAAGTAATCGAAGCGCAGTCCGACGCGCGCCACGAGACCCTCGAAATCCATTTTGTCCTGAACATAGGCGGCAAACTTCCAAGGATCCCGGTCGTAGTAGTCCCAGAACGGGTTAGCAACCCAGGGTAGATTGTTATCGTAGAATTTCATCTCGTAGCGTGTATAGTCGACACCGCCCTTGAATTCATGTACCTTGCCCACTGAATGGCTAAGATCAAAGCGTGCTTGGATATCATTGTTGTCCCAAACGCGCCAGACGCGGTAGTCGCCAGTCGTGTAGAAGAGACCCTCGACGCCATACGGATTGTTGCGTAATGCTTCAACGTCGCGGTTGAAATACTCTTCATGATACTGCATGACGCTATCGATCAGAACGTCCCGCACCGTAAGGCCATAGTCTTCTGGGTTGATCAGCTGATCCACCAGGTGCTCGGCCTTGAGTCTGTAGTCTTCATACCACTGACGGTCATTCTCTTCTTCCCAATCATAGTCACGGGTCCCATAAAGCCGGTCAAAATGCGTCAAGCCCACTTTGAGCGACGCAAGGGTCTGGGCCGTGAGCATGTAGTTGAAGGTTGAAGAAACGAGCCAGTTCTTGATCCGGCTCATCGGCCGGTTGTCAAAGTATTTCAATGTATATTGAGAAGTACCGGTTATCGTATTCCAGATCCGCCACTGCCTCCGTTCACTGAACCCGGTGAAGGACAACTTACCCTTTGCATCCGGCAGATTATAGGTCAATCGGCCTTGGGCACGATAGTCCTGCCTGGGCGCGTCGAGCTTGAAACGTCCTTCCTGGTGGTAGTAATCCGTACTCATCCACTCACCAGACAAGAAATAACGCAATCTCGATACGCCAGGTATCGGGCCACCGAGCGAAAGGTCAACGAGATTATAGCCGTAATTTATCTGGTCCTGCCAACCTTCGAACATTATATCGCTCAGGTAATTCACGGCAGCCGATATTCTCGGACCACCTTCCCGTGTGACGATATTCACGACGCCAGAAAGTGCATCACCGTACTCGGCATCAAATCCGCCGCTGACCACGGAGACCTCTTCAATCGCCGTGGGGCTGACGATCGCTGACTGCCAGTTTGTGTTCGGCACCTTAGTGACGATACCGTCCACAAAATAGGTGACTTCACCATCCCGGCCGCCACGCAAGTGCGTGCCACGCTTACTATCAACGACTCCGGCCTGTAATGCGATCACCTGATTGATGGTCGTGACTGGAAGACGGTTCATCTCTTGCGATGTGACCGCACGCCTGGTATGCACCGCGTCGCGCACGATCTGTTCGCGCTCAGCAACTGCGGTAACACCCTTGACCTCAATCACGGTTGGTGGTAGTCGGAAGCTTAGCAGCGTTGTCTGGTCAGCATTGACGACCACATTGGTGAACGTAAATGGATCGAAACTGATATAGGAAGCAGTAACTCGGTACGTTCCAGCCGGGACATAGAGAACGACAAATTCTCCACTTGCATCAGTCGCCGCACCCAATTCGGAGCCTTCGATGACGACATCAGCCCCAACCAGGGGTTCTCCTGTTTCGGCATCCACGACACGGCCATTTATCCTGCCGTATTCTGCGCCGAAAAGGAATACCCCGATCACTAACATGAGTAAGATTTTCTTCATCAAGCACCCCCTAATTAACTCTGACTGGTATCAGCCAGACAGTTGCATAGAAACCTTGATTAGGGTTCACGTAGTAATAGGAATCCATATAGACAACTGTGAAATACAGATTCACAATACCTTGTCCGGTTACGGCAAATAAGCCGCGGCCACCAGTGGCAATTGTCGGCAACTGAACTCTTTCCAGAGTATCACCAATGCAGGAGGCAAAGTAAACTGCTTCCTGCGATGCCTCCGGATCATCGAATTCAATCGTCACCAACAACGTTTCACCGGCCGTAAACTCAAGCAATGAATCGATCCCACGGAAACGGTTCATGACGTGTCCGGTATAGAGTGTATCATAGCTTGAGTTGAGTATTGTATCCACGCTCGTGCCTCGATCGAAAAGAACACGGTTGATCGTGGGTACATCAGTGCCACGTGTCGGATAGTAGTATGATCCGTAGGATAATCGCTTCAGCTGCCAATCAAAAGGCTCAATAATTACATACGTGGTATCGCCTGTCTCTTCATCAACAACGTATTCGGTTGTTGAACGACGCGGCTCAAAGAATACGAGTCTTCTGCCATCACCCGTGATGCTTTCCATGCTGTAGACACTATCGCCGCCCGGAATCGTAGCTGTATCAACTCCCGGGACGATCGTATCGACTGTTCTCAACACCCAGTTAGTATCGCCGGTCGGACCGATGTACAGACTGTCATAGTGACCAACGAGAATAAGGTCTCTATGAACCCAGGAATCAACGTTGAACGTGTCGATCAGATAGACCGTGCAAGCTGTGTCCTTGCTGTACCAACGATCGTAGTTGCGATACATCGTATCCAATGCGTAGGCTGAGCTGTCGATATGATGCTTGACAATGGGCGAATCAGCACGGAATATCCGGTCCTGATCCTCAAACACAGCATTAGGTATATTCACTGCCACATAGGTGTCTATGAATCCATCGTCAGTAATCAGAAGCTCTGGGTAGTCGTCAGTTAGGATAGCATCAATTGCTGCGTCGTCTTCAGGTGTGCCCTCGTAGAACTCTTCAGGTGGTTCATTGCCGCACGTGATAAAACACATACTAGCAATCAATAAGAGGCCTAGAAGACGCTTCTTCATCATTCCTCCTTTCTTTCTTGTCTCGTTCTTGAGTGCTTTAATATACAACACCTTTTCTCTTTCTTACCATCACCTCCTCTCTTCTATTGTATTCTATCAATTCTACTAAAAACAATGTATTTCCACTATAATTATAGCAAATATCCAATACTTGTCAAGGTCAACGATTGTGAGGACTAACCCCCTTCAACGAGGCGGAAATTGACCGGTATGGACACGTAAACACGCACAAACTTATCCCGCTGTTTAGCCGGCGTGAACTTCCATTTGCGCGCCGCAGCAAGCGCTGCCTCATCAAGCATCTGGTTCCCGCTTGACTTCAAGATCTGAACGTCCATGATACTGCCGTCAATGTCAACCAATGCCTTGACCACTGTCTGCCCCTCAATACCGGCACGCCGGGCCAGATCAGGGTACCTCGGTCCCGGTGAATATACTGGTTTCGGCTTAACCTCCACCTTATAATAAGGTACGATCTCGATATCTGGACCGGTTGGCATCGTCCTGATCAAATCCTCCTGAAACTCAGTAGCGGCGATTGTCTCGACCAATTCTTCTTCGGCAACCTCGCTCTCCGCCTCAACCGCCACCTTTGGACGTTCCAACGGCGGTGGTTCCTCAAACTTCTCCATTTGGGCGGAGATCTCCTCCACCATAGTAACGATCTCCCGTTTCAACTTGTAAGCTTCAGGCTCGGCATATGGCACAAACAGAAAGCCCAGGATGAAGAGGACAAGGCTGGAGAGAAGGCCAGCCCTTAAGTATACACCATACATTTGTTTATGATCACGCATGGCTACCTCCTCTGCTCGGACGCAAAAGTAATCCTAAAAGCTTTTGCCTCCTTCAGCTGATCAAGAATCTTATCCACAACCCCATAACTGACCGTTTCGTCGACCTTCAGAACCGTGATCATCTCCGGATTCTCCCATACCTTCTGGGCCACCTTACCGCTTACCATGTCCGACGAAACAACATGATCATCAATATATATCTTGCTGTTCACGTCTACCCATATATAGCTGATGTTACGCTTCATCAGAATCCGTTCAGTGGACTTCGCTTGTGGTAGCGTGATCTTCAGGTGAAGGGTTGTGGCGCGGAATACTGTGGTTACCATGAAAAACAGAATAAGGAGAAAGGCGATGTCAGAGGTTGATGCCATTGGTATCTCACCCGGTTCCTTGTACCTGCGAATAATGCTTTTTCTCATTATTCCTCACTTGTTGGTATGAGACTTATCTTTATCGCCCTTAGTTCCCGACCGTCGTCAGTAGTTACTTTCGATAACTTTATCTGATCCAACGCCTCGACCATGCTTCGATACGGTGCATCTTTGCTCGTTCGTAATGAGATAACAAGAAGGGTATCGCGTTCGAGCAATTTCTCTTCTACTACACGTTTGATTTCGTCGAATTCGCCCGGGGACAGAATCAAATCATGTCCCACCGCTTTGATCTTGGCCTCACCGGCCGGATTAATGGCAACCGTCACGATGTTCTCCGGTTTGACTTGCACCTTTTCCTGTTCTTCGGTCCGCTCGGGCAAGAGCATTTTCAAGCCTTTATCGCGCGTAAAGATCGTCGAGGTTAGGAAGAAGATCAGGATCAGAAATGCCACATCACCCATCGATGAGGTCGGGATGTTTGGTTTAATCCTTTTCTTCTTTCTCAATGCCATTATTTTTCCTTCTTTGAATGTTCTTCAATGATGTAATCAATGAGTCCGCTCGCGGCTTCCTCCATGTCCCGCGTGTAACCATCGACTTTGCCGGACAGCAAGATCTGAACGATCGCCAGCGGTGTAGCAATTATCAAACCCCATTTTGTTGTGATAAGCGCGGTTGAAATGCCACTGGCAACTACGGTCGGCTCGACTTCACCAGCCAAGGCTATTGCTTGGAAAGCGGTGACCATACCCATGACGGTACCCAAAAAACCCAGAAATGGTGCTACGGTCGTAAGACCCGCCATTAATGCCATTCCTCGATCCAAAAATGAAAGCTCGGTCGCCGCACTGCGGGCAACCATTTCTTCCATTGCATCTTTGCCGAGATGAGCTTTTTCCAGCACCGCCTGAAGTATCTTTGCGACCGGCGCAGGGGTGTTCTTACAGAGTGCAATACCCGCGTTGATGCCTTGAGACTTGATCGTTGCGGTGAGTTTATCAAGGAAGGTTCTTGGATTAAGACGTGCCTTGATGAAAAGACTGTATACGCGTTCGATTATCAAACCCACACCAACCACTGCAATGACAAGCAAAAACCACATCACAAAACCACCACCACCTTCAACGCCTAGTTGAAAGTCCCTTATCATGTTCTTCCTCCTTTCCTATCAGGTTTATTAACGCTTGTAACGCTTAAGTCATCTTCCAATAATCCCAAAATTATAATAAAAATGCCCTCATTGTCAAGCACAAGCGATTGCGCAACCCAGCATGCAATATGCTCTATCTTGAGCTTGCCAGGTAGTACAAGAGACCGCCAATAGCCGAGGAGATTCCCGATCCGAACAGCAAGTAGCTCTCGACCCTTGCCAGGCTCAGGGATCCAATCACCAGTTCGAATAGATCAGCCGGCCCGGCTGTGCCAAGCATCGGGAAGTAGAATAGCATACGGTAAAGATGCACGACAACGAGCACCAACAACAGGAAACCGCCGAGCATCGGGAATATCCAGATATGCTTTATCTTCAGAAGACCTAGTAGCCGTTTGATTATCAAGCCGTACAGGATCAGAGATCCGACGGCCAGCAAAATCGCAAGCAAAAAGATCAACTCTGCGGGTATATCAGGTCTCATCGGCTATTTTCCTTTCGTCACCCTGTAGAACTTGTAGTTAGCCCACAATGACAAGCTTCCTGAAACAAGGAATGCCGCGTACGCAATGTAATTTATCCCACCTTTAGGCAGCATCATGTTACCGCCGATCCCACAATAGACCAACTGAATGATCGCGAACGCAAGGATCCCGGTAGGCGCCAAGATCATGAATTGCCAGTCCGTGCGCTCACCCAGGACGATCTCATAGCGGCGCGCAATGATTCCGAGAATGAAGAAAGCAAACCAGAGCACGGCCGCGCCCAGGATCAGGAAATAGTTGGGCATGACCACAAGCACCTTGTATTGCGCCGCATCCATGCCGAACGGCGCCATTATAAGAAACGCCAGCACACTACCCCCTTGTTTCCTCTAACCCACATGAAATGATGACGCAGCGTGGCATTTTCATTTCACTAGTTCAGTCAGCTTGCTCGACAGCTCACGGCCTTTCTTACGGCCAACGATCATACCGGTGGCCTTACCTAATGCCAAAATCAAGCGCCGGACATCTTCACCGTGCAGTTCTTCTGCCTTGATACCCTGGTTCTTCATCTGATTCTGGAAAATACGCTCCGTGAAATCACCCACGTACTCCTGGAGGATTGATTTGATCTTCGATAGAATACTCGGGTCGACCACGGCCAGCCGGCCCATCGGCACCGCCGCGGCCGGTTTGATGCGGAGCTCGCGCAAAAGCTTCGGGTATTCAACGGGTGTCATATCATCTCGCGGCTGGAAGATCGTGCCCAGCAGACCTTCATCATCCAGATCCAGAACGACACCCTTCTTATCACCGATGACCTCGATCGTGGCGATCTTCACCTCACCCAGGGCACTTATCGTCTCGAATATCACCAGCGCCACCTGTGCAAGTTTGTCCTTGTATGAAGCGGTCGCGTCGGCAACGAGTGTTTCGCCCGATTTTGTCACCGCAAAGGGCATGGGCAACCCCTTGGTTACGGCGTCATTCAAAGTTTTCAGATCCAAGTCCACGCTCACCTCATCTTCTCGATTACTGCCTGGACCTTTGCCCGCGCGTGCGCCGAACCCATTTCTTCAACCGCCTTCTTAACCAGGAAATCAACAACGTAGCGCAGGGCTTCGGCGAACTCATTCTCCTTATCGTCGGGCGGCCTTTCCTTGAAAGCCAAACGGTCCTCAACGACACCCAAGATGGGTGCGACCTCTCTACCCAAAACACTCAGACTTTGATTGAGTAAATCGAACCAATGTGTTCGCTCTGACTCCCCGCCAAATTCGTCGATCAACAGATTTATCTGATGCACCTTGGACGCAAGGCTCCTCGGCACTTGCACTTGCGGCGGAGCTGGTTCCGCCGGCACCGCCTTCAGATGTTCAAGTATCTCGTGCGGCTGTTTATCCTGTTCGGTCTCGAGTCCAACGTAGTTGTTTTCGTAAGGAACGATCACCAAGCGATTACTTCCGTAGGTAAGCGACACGAATTTCACCTCGCCGATATCCAGGCTGTTCCTTATCACATCCCCCGCCGAGGAGAAATAGGCAGTGAGATCAGCAAGCGCGGTCGCTGAGGAACCCTTCACCTCAACAACCTTACCATCCTCAGCATTGACCACAGCATAACCGATGATGCCCGGGATCTTATCCAGTATATCCATCAGTCATCCTGTGCCTTCAGCCTTGTCTGGAAATCCTCAAACTTCTTCCTGAAAAGAACCTTGCCGTAGATCCTAGGTCCTTCAGCCTGTACTATCTCTTCAAAGCTTTTTATGAAGTGATCGATCTGTTCCATATTCAATTCCGCTAGAACGGTCAATTCCATTGTCTCTTCATCGACCCGCATCGCACTTGCCATCTTGTTGTTCTCTTCCGTACTCGCGGCCCATCGTTTGTACCAGATCAAACCATTCTTGCTGAAGTCGGCAAAAAAGCTGTTCAGATAATCAACCAGTTTCGAAACGATCCGTGCTGCCTGCTCCGGCTCACAGATCAAATCCTTTTCCTTGAGCCAGACAATGGTCTTCATCGCCTCATAACCACCGAGTTTCGATTCGGTGATCACCTCGGAAAGCTTCCTCTTTCCGTTGAGGAGTGCCAATATCTGCCAATCAGTCCGGCGCAAAGCCACTGCCGACTCCAACTCGCGTGTTGCCTTACCCAGAACCGCATCCATGGCCGGTAACTTTTCCTTTATTGTCTTGAACTCAACCCTTCGTTTCTCGATCGTCTCAACCAGTCTACCGGTATCCTCAGAGATTGTCTGCTTCGGTGCCTTCACATTCGGTTCAAAACTCGCGCTGCCCGAGGCGTTACAGGAAATATAGAAAAGTGCGTCAATGCCTTCCGAAGTCCCCTCGGCCGCATGCACCACGAGTCCGCCGGCAAAATATACGTCCCCCTGCGATTCACCCTTAACGTGGACAACCCCCGTTTTTTTTGTATTTAGTATGAATTGCAGCACGTCGGTAAGATCGAAGTGTTGCAGATCTATATTAAATGTCATGCTAAATGATGTGCAGCCAATCGTGTAGCAGGAAATATATACGACCGATCAATAACGATATACGCGCCATGACCGTGTAGCCGAATGATGCGCCAAAGGCGATCATCAAGAACCAAACACCGGTCTTGGCCAACCCGCCGAAAACGCCTTTGTGCTCACGCGAAAAGAAGAAATATATGAGACCGGTGATGACGCCGACCACGACAACCGGTATGGCAATCGCATTGAGCAAGGACACCGCCCCGGGATGCGCCAGGAACTCCTGCCAAGCAGCAACGTCCACGATGCCCAGGAAGGTGGCTCTTACCTGATCGATTGCATAAGTCTGCAGGTAGGTAATGAAGTTGTACCCGGCATACGTACCGACAATGAAGGCAAGTGGAAACCGCGACATCCATGCGGGTTGCGGGAACAACCGCATGATCATCATGACACCCAAGATCAGCGGAAGAATATAGAGAAATTGACCCTGAATGAAGAGCGGGTTATAAAGATTGGGTATCAATACGTTGTAGATATAGTAACATGCCCAATATGCGGCCGAGACCCCGACGAACAGGTGTTCCGCAAATTTGTAGAATGGATTATCTCTGTAGAGAAAACTGAAAATACACAGGGTGAGCAGCGCAGCGATCCAGGTTCCTATATTGGTCATCATTGTTTCTTCCTCTTGCCCAAGAAATAGAAGAAATTCGCGAACAGAATGAAGAATACAATAAGACCGTGGGCGATCGACTGGGCATCCATACCCGCCGAGGCAGTACCAACACGCCCCAGTAAGGTTTCATATTCTGCAGCACCCTTCATCCCGCCGATCAACCCCTTCAACTGCCCCGCATCCAAGAACGGATAGAAAGCCGGTGCACTCACTGCAGTAACGCCGCCAATGACATCTTTTCCGTAGCGCCCCTGCGCGATCATCACCCATTCCCGGACTCCGGGATCTCCGGCTGACAGACTGACAATGAGATCCACATTATCAAAATTCTCGATTCCCTCCATTACTGGATATTGCTCAATGGACCGTAACGCATAATCCTGAGGGAATGTCGTGGGTATGTCCTCACCCATGGCCGAGATAACAACAATCCCGCCCGCCTTGTAGCCCAGATTCACAAAGTCTACACCATATTCCTTATCAAACTCTTCGGCGGCCTGCTCCATGGCTGCCTGATTGAGTGATACGCCTTGCGGCCACAGACCAATGCTGACGATCTTGAGGTCCTTGGCAAAGCAGTGTTTTACCAAGGCCTCATTCATGGGAAAAACCTCGGGCATGGTCGACGGATCGTACTCCGCTGAAATGAGCACAAAAGATCCCGGTTCCAACCTTTCGATTGCTTCATAGAACATCCGGACGGGTTCGCTGACCTCGATCTTCAACCCGATCGGAAAGAGTAACGGAATTAAAACCGCAAGCAAGATAAGGGAGAAGATTATTCTGCGATCTATTGACTCTAGGCGTTCAAGTAGTCTCATTTTCCTGAAAGGTAGGTTCTCTCAATACCGAGGATTATCCGCAGCGAGGTTGAAACAACACCGAGTGCGATCCCGATCCAAATTGCCCGCTGACCCGCCATGTTCGGGTAAGCCATGATCCAGTCACCGACCAAGGGCAAGTCTTTCCACAGAAAATTACCCAAGGGCACGCGACTCAGCATCACAATGATCGCTGATATGAGCAGTACCGTGGCCTCGCGCGTTCGTGCCCTGAACGCCCGGTACGAAGCTGATGCTACAAAAAAGGCAAGTAGCGCAAACATCGTAGACCCCATCGGGATATGCACATTCCAGAAAATATAATAGAACGGTGTACCGCGCTGTATACCCCAGATTATTCCTGCGGCAAACATGATGACAAATCCCGCCATCAGAACGATGCTGTATGGCCAGTGCTCTCTACGCCGGGCGACGCGCTCGATGTGGATCTTCCCCAGGTTTCCAATACCCAGTATTAGGGCAAAGACCGTGATCACCAAGAACCAGTTGTTGAACATTTGTTGCAAGTCTGAGAACGGCCGGTGGGGGATGAAGTACTGGAGTATTATCACCGCCCCCGCAATGAACGTGATGATCAGTGGACCTTGCCGTCTCATATTCTAACCTACGGTGAAAAGCCTGATGATCTGATCAAATCCGAGGCTCACCAACGCGATGCCAAGTATAAGAATGATTATCATCAAACCCTTACCCCAATCCTGTCCCTTTAGACTACCCAAGAGAAGTGGTTGCTTTGAAAGGTATGCGCTTGCCGCAAAGAGTTCTTCTCCGATCAACGTGTAATCGCAAGCAGTGACAAAAAACGGCAACTGGGAAGGCTGCGCAGTACCGGCGATTTGAATCGCGCCGACCGAGTGACCGGTTTCGGCAAGAATCAGTGACTCCGCATAGAAGCATCCCATGAAGAACACTGCCCCAGGTTTTTCTCGTAACATCATACCATCGACACCAGCCGCGTAGCCAAACTGGTCATCAGTTAAATACCTGATCTTGTTTGCGTCGTACATATCAGGTCTGCCCGCGTCAATATACGCTTCTTTGACCGTCTCTTGAGCCGCGCTCATGACGATCGACCGCGAAGTCGGCACCAATATCGAGCATTCGTATTCAGCCGCCTTCCGCGCAACTCGACTCAGAATAATTACTCCCGCAATCGTCTGTATGTTGTCCATATCCATGATTCCGGGGACATACATGATCGGTCGACCCATCTCGGTTGCCCTACCTACTGCATCATCAACCGCCTCTAATCCAGCGATAGGTCGTATATATAATTCTTCCCCGCGCTTTGCCTTGCGAATAAACCATAGAATTAAAAATGATAGAATCAATACGGCAACAAGCATATTGACCCTTCCGGTATGGAACCATTGAGCTCTTGAAGTCACCGCGTCACTAACTGCCGTTTCGGAATGCAATATGCCGGCCGATGCCTGCACCGAATAGTAATAGAGGGCACCGTCCCGGGTGTGTATATCAACAAATTCTGTGGTTCCCTTGCGTGATGTGCCGATCCTTTCGTACTCACCATCGATCTCGGTCGAGCGCAGTATCACGTATCCCTCAACGGAATTTGCGCCTGCTCCATCGTCAACTGATTTTGTCCATGATACAATGATCCGCCCGCCCGCATCGTTTGGCCTATCCCGACCCATTACATCGGTCGGCGGTGCCGGTGCGTTCAAATCGTGCGAAACCCGCGGGGATTCAAGGGTTGTGTTGCTGTTCATTGCTACCGTGAGATTTGGCCTCTCACCAAATGTGGTGCCATGGATGCCGTTTGCCCAGATAAGCAGAAGCAAGAGCATATTGTCATTATGATATTCATTATTATATAGATGTCAAGACAGATGTTTGAGGTTGACATTTCGCACCAATTTACTAGACTTCCATACATGCAAGAGTCAGCTTTATGTTATCCGTTGCTGATATTTTGACAGCGAAGAGTATTACAGTGTCACTTTTTTCGACGAAACGGGTTTCGTAACCGTTAGACGCTGAACGATCTTTCAAAGGGGGTCTGATGGAATATTTTTTCAGTGAAGAAGAAAAGCAACTCAAGGAGAAAACACGCGCGATTACCAAAGACCTGATAGAGCCAATTTATTGTGAGCTCGACACGAAAGCCGAATTTCCCATGGAAATCGTCAAAGAGATGGGCCGCCAGGGATTATTGAGAATTTTCATACCCGAGGAGTACGGAGGCAGCGGTGCCAAGATCATGGATATGTGCATTGCATGCGAAGAGGTATCAAAGGTATGTGCTGGTGTGGCAACTGCCTATGCGGTCAACGCATTGGGCTCGGGCCCGATCGTCAATTTTGCCAGCGCCGAACAGAAAAAGAAATACCTCCCGAGAATTGCCACCGGTGAACTGTTATGTGCCTTTGGCCTCACCGAAGCCCAGGCCGGCAGTGATATCGCAAACCTCCAAACCACTGCCCGCAAGGACAACGGCGACTACGTGCTGAATGGCGTGAAGCAATTCATTTCCAGCGGCAGCCTGTCCGATGTATACGTGGTATTGGCATCGACCGATAAAACCCGGGGTGCCCGTGGGATCTCGGCGTTCATCGTGGAAAAAGACACACCCGGGTTTTCTTTTGGCAAGGAAGAAAAGAAACTGGGTATCAGGGCATCAACCACGACCGAACTTGTATTCGAAGATTGCCGAATACCAAAGCAGCAACTAATGGGTAAAGAAGGCCTTGGTTTCATCTACACAATGCGCAATTTCGACCGCGCGCGCCCCGGCGTAGGCGCTATTGCCTTAGGAATTGCCCAGGGTGCTTACGAAGCTGCGCTCGAATTCGCCCACCGCCATGACCTTCTGAAAAACCAGTATGTACAGCGGACCATCGCCGACATGGCAACCGAGGTAGAGGCAGCGCGGGCTCTGATCTACGCGGCAGCACGAATGATCGATGCCGGAGCCAAGAATTTCACCAAGGAAGCATCTTTTGCGAAGCTTTACCCTTCGGATGTCGCGGTCAAAGTCACGCATCAAGCCATTGAAGTGCTGGGTCCTTACGGCTTACTGAACGAGTACCGGGTGGAAAAAATGCTCCGTGATGCGAAGATAACCCAGATTTACGAAGGCACAAATCAGATACAGCGCGCACAAATTGCCATCGAACTGACCAAGGAAATGGGAACTAAGAAAAGGCAGGAGAAGGCTTGAGAAGGCAGAAAAGGGCGATGAAGGCCATGAGGGGCAACAAAAGGCAAACTTTTCTAGCCCTCTATCAGCCATTTGTGAGCCCTTTCCAAAGGAGAATACTATGAAACTTAATCAAGAATGTGTTATGTTGCAGAGCGAACTGAGAAAGTTCGCCCAGCAGGTACTTGCCGACCGCGTCGACGAACTCGAAAAGTCCTGCAGTTTTCCCATGGATAATGTCAAACGTCTCGCCGAAATGGGCATAATCGGGGCCGTGATTCCAGAGAAATACGGCGGCGCTAAACTCGATACGATCGGCTTCGCTGTCGTACTCGAGGAATTAGGCAAGGTGTGCGCCTCAACCGCATTCATCGTGGCAATCCATAATGCTTATTTTGCTTACCCCATACTCAAGTTTGGCAGTGAGGAATTGCAGAAAAATTACCTGCCCGATGCGGCAAGCGGGAAAATACTGGGTGGTTTTGCCCTACCCAAAACGAACGAATTGAACGTTGAGAAGACGAGCGATGGCTACTGCATCAATGGAAGAAATTCATTCGTACTCAATGCTGCGGCTGGCGGCCCGATCATCGTGGTGCTCAATGAGACCGGGACTACGAACACCAGCCTCTACGTCCTTGACCAGAGCGATGCAGCATGCAAGTTCAACAAGACGAGTAACACCATTGGTCTCAAGTCAGCCGGTATAGGCGAATTCGGTTTCCAGAATTGTTGCCCCAAGGACGGCAATCTGATCGGACAAACCGCACAAGGTCAAGAGATCATCCAATCAAGTCAGGATTATGCACGCATCCTGTTCGCGGCAATATCACTGGGCATTGCTCAAGGTGCAACTGAGGCGGCCCTGAAATACGCCAAGGAACGGATCCAGTTTCAACAACCTATCATCACATTCGGCATGGTGCGCGAGCAAATCGCCGACATGGCCGTCAAGATCGAAGCCGCACGCCAACTGGTATATGAGGCCGCACTACGCATGGACCAGGGCGAAGAATACCGAAGCGCGGCGGCGATGGCAAAACTATTCGCGGGTCAGGCAGCGACCTTTGTCACCACGACCGCAATCCAGGTATATGGTGGCTATGGTTACATGAAGGACTACCCTGCCGAACGTTATTTCCGCGATGCTCAAATGCTCAACGTGATATGCAGCACACCGGATGAGGATAAAGAGTGCATTGTGAAGGAGATGACATAACGGCAAATTACACATCAGCAAGAAAGGAACACAAAACTTCTACACCTAAATCACAAATTACAAAACACAAAAATCAAGCAAATCTCAAATCGCAACATCCAAATTGAAAATGCGCGACGGAAGGAATACACTATAGATAATGACTAACACCCCTCGTCCAAAACCTATCTTCGACCTCGAAGAAAGGACGTTTCAATTTGTCAAGGCTGTGCGTATGTTCGCAAAGAAGATGCCAAAGACAATTGCCAATATCGAAGATATCAGGCAGCATGTAAAGTCCTCAGGTTCCGTGGGCGCGAATTATCGAGAAGCTAACGAATCATTGAGTAAGAAGGACTTTGTGATGAGAATCAAAATCTGCCGCAAGGAGACGAAAGAAAGCGCCTACTGGCTTAGGGTCATCAATGAAACGAATAGCCTGAAGAACGCCGATGAGGCTCTGCGGTTGATACAAGAGGCCATTGAACTGAAGAAAATCTTCTCATCGATGTTGAAAAGCAAATAGCTAGATTTCGTAAGGCCATCTTTGATGTCATCACAGCAAATTTCTATTCTCGAATCTGCAACATATTTGCGTTTCCGATCTTTGTCATTTGGTATTTGTGATTTATTTGAGTCTTGAAATTTGAGATTTGGGATTTCGAATTTTCAGTCAGTAGTCCTGTCATATTGACACCCCCCTATTTCCTCCTATAATGCTCTATGAATGGTGTTCTTGCGATGGTCCTCGCTGGTGGTCGTGTCGATGAGTTGCTCTGCCTAACCGAGATACGACCTAAATCAGCCCTTCCTGTTTTCGGCACCTACCGCATCATCGATTTTGCGCTCAGCAATCTAATGCACGCCGGGATTAACAATGTCGGTGTTCTGTCCCAGTACCGACCATATGCACTGGTACGTCACATCGGTACTGGTGAACACTGGGATTTTGTCGGCCGTAGCCGCGACATACGCATGCTACCACCTTACCGCGGTTCCAAGGCATCAGATTGGTACAAGGGAACCGCGGATGCAGTCTACCAGAATATATCCTACATCGAACAATTCAAACCCGAACATTTGCTAATACTATCGGCTGACCACGTGTACCGCATGGATTACCGACCCTTCATTGAATTTCACATCGACACGCAAGCCGATGCTACGGTGTGCTTTACCCATCGCAAGCAAAGATCATCACGCTTCGGTTACGGCGTGATCGACCGAAACGGACAATTGGTCGACTATCAGGAAAAACCTGAAACCCCTCGATCAGAATGGGTTTCCATGACCCTCTACCTGTTCCGAACCGATTTCATTATCGATGTCCTGAAGACAAACGCAACTGAAGAATCCCACGAATTCGGGCGCGACATAATCGGTAAGCTGGTTTCGAAATGCCGATTGTTTGGCTTCCAGTTCTCGCACTATTGGGCATATGCGCGCACGGTCGACTCTTATTACAACACAAACATGGATATGATCAAAGGACAACTGGCTCTGCATGAATGGCAAATCCGAACCAACCTGATGGAAAGAACGACCCGCGCCGACCGACTTCCCGCGTATATCAACGGATCGGTTCACAACTCAGTAATAGGCGAAGGCTGCATCGTCCACGGGGAAGTCAGGAATTCAATACTCTCACCGGGTGTCGTTGTTGCCCCAGGCGCGCGAGTACATGATTCAATCATCTTCCATGACACACTGATCGGGCAAGATACAAAATTGAGGAAGATCATCTGCGACAAGGACGCCCGTATTGGCAACGAATGCGCGGTCGGGGGATTTGGCGATGACACACCCTCCCACGAATTCAAGGACCTTCTAAACTCCGGGATAACGTTGCTCGGGAGGAATACCTCCCTCGCCGACCGCACTGAGATCGGCGCAAACACAGTGATATATTCAGACGTGCAGGTTAGAGAAAAGCACGTCGACCCCGGGAGCACCCTGAGATGAAAAAAGACATCATTGCTATGCTACTTGCCGGAGGTGTCGGCTCACGCCTTAACATCCTGGTCCGTAAGCGTGCCAAGCCTGCCCTCCCTTTCGGAGCGATATACCGGATAATCGACTTCACCCTGAGCAACATCGCGAATTCAGGCATCGATGTCGTCGGCATACTCACTCAGTACAAACCGCTTTCGCTAATGGAACACGTCGACGGTGGACGGCCCTGGGATCTCTTCGGCCGAACAAGGAACGTTGAGGTGCTGCCACCAAAGACCGGCGAAGAGATCTCTGACTGGTACAAGGGCACATCCGATGCAATCTATCAGAACCTCGGGTTCATTGATGACTATTCGCCCGAACTGGTCCTTATCGTATCGGGTGATCACATCTACTCGATGGATTACCGGAAGATCATCGAGTTCCATCGCGCACGAAACGCCGATGCTACAGTTAGTCTCATCCGGGTCCCGCCGGAGAGCGTAAAGCAGTTCGGCATTGCGGAGATCGATGGAACTGGTAAGATCCACAGTTGGGTAGAAAAGCCGGAAACGGCAAAATCGAATCTCGCATCGATGGGGGTTTATGTCTTCAAGAGAGAACCACTCAACACAACGATAGCAGAAGCGGCAAGCAAGGGCGGCGTCGATTTTGCCAAAGACATCATCCCACGAATGCTACAGAAAGACCGGGTCTTTGGTTTTGTCTTCAACGGATACTGGCGCGATGTTGGAACCATCCATTCATATTGGTCGACCAACATGGATATGCTCGTTCCTGAATCCGGGTTGAACATAGCCGACTGGCGTATAAAGACGAACCTGTCGACCAAGGGCGAGGTTGGTGACCGTCCATCAGCCTACCTTAGTCGCAATGCAAGAATTACCAACTCACTCGTGGCCCGGGGTTGCATCATCGAGGGAGAAGTGAGAAATTCCATTTTGTCACCCGGTGCCCGCGTTGCCGCAAAAGCATGTATTGTCGATTCAGTGATCTTTCACGATTCTCACATCGGCACAGAATCGCTCGTTCAATCCTGCATCATAGACAAACAGGTCCGCATTGGTGAGGCGGTTCAAATCGGCGTCGGAGAGCTCAAGCCCAACGAGCGATTCCCGGAGCATCTCGCGACCGGCATATCGATCATTGGCAAGCAAGCCGTGATCGAGTCAGGGCTTACGATCGGTAAGAATTGTGTCGTCAATCCTGATGTCTGCATCACGCGTGGAGAGCACAGAATGATCCCTTCCGGAAGCACTGTTTGAGCACCTGCTCCCCCCTTGACAACTTATTCATTCTGATTATAATAATATGCTAAAGAAGAACAGCATTGATCTTTGAAAAATTACCCGTAAGAATTTTCCAGGGCATTGAGTCTCGATTTAATTCCTTCTATATTTATTATATGGAGGGTTTGATCCTGGCTCAGGACTAACGCTGGCGGCGTGTCTTAGACATGCAAGTCGAACGGGTTGCTATTTTGTAGCAATACAGAATAGCGCTAGTGGCGAACGGGTGAGTAATGTAAAAGTAACCTACCCCAGAGTGGAGCAAAACCCGCCGAAAGGTGGGCTAATTCTCCATATTATCCTAAAACATAAGTTTTAAGATGAAAGACTTCGGTCGCTCTGTGAGGGGCTTTTATCCTATCAGCTTGTTGGTGAGGTGACTGCTCACCAAGGCAGTGACGGGTAGGGGGTGTGAGAGCATGATCCCCCACATGGGAACTGAGACACGGTCCCAACTCCTACGGGAGGCAGCAGTCTAGAAATTTGGGCAATGGGCGAAAGCCTGACCCAGCGACGCCGCGTGAGGGATGACGTCCTTCGGGATGTAAACCTTTGTTGAGGGGGACGATAATGACGGTACCCCTCGAGGAAGCCTCGGCTAACTCCGTGCCAGCAGCCGCGGTAAAACGGAGGAGGCAAGCGTTGTCCGGAATCACTGGGCGTAAAGGGTGTGTAGGTGTCCTGATGGGTCAGATGTGAAATCCAACCGCTCAACGGTTGAACTGCATTTGAAACTATCAGGATAGAGGACACTAGGGGAGAGTGGAACTCGCGGTGTAGCGGTAGAATGCGTGGATATCGCGAGGAATGCCGATGGCGAAGGCGGCTCTCTAGGGTGTTCTTCGTAAGAAGAGTCATTTGATTCGAGTCTTCGGATTAAGATTGAATGGTCCTGACACTGAAACACGAAAGCTGGGGGAGCGAACGGGATTAGATACCCCGGTAGTCCCAGCCATAAACGATGTGCACTTGGCATATGCTAGCAATAGTGTGTGCCGTAGGTAACCTGTTAAGTGCACCGCCTGGGGAGTATGCTCGCAAGGGTGAAACTCAAAGGAATTGACGGGGACCCGCACAAGCGGTGGAGGATGTGGTTTAATTCGAGGCAACGCGAAGAACCTTACCTGGGTTTGACATGCTGGTAGTACAGAGCCGAAAGGCAACGGATCTCACCTCTGGTGAGAAGTCAGCACAGGTGCTGCATGGCTGTCGTCAGCTCGTGCCGTGAGGTGTTAGGTTAAGTCCTGTAACGAGCGCAACCCCTGCTTTTAGTTGCCATTTTGTCTTCGGATGAAGGCACTCTAAGAGGACTGCCGCAGATAATGTGGAGGAAGGTGGGGATGATGTCAAGTCATCATGGTCTTTATACCCAGGGCTACACACGTCCTACAGTGCCTATTACAGCGGGAAGCCAAACCGAAAGGTGGAGCAGATCCTACAAAGATAGGCACGGTTCGGATTGAGGGCTGCAATTCGCCCTCATGAAGGCGGAATCGCTAGTAATCGCAGATCAGCACGCTGCGGTGAATACGTTCTCGGGTCTTGTACACACCGCCCGTCAAGCCATGGAAGTCCACAATACCTGAAGTCTCTCCTTTGAGGGCCCAAGGTAGGGTGGATGACTGGGGCTAAGTCGTAACAAGGTAGCCGTACGGGAACGTGCGGCTGGATCACCTCCTTTCAAAGAGTAACCCAGACTCAGTGCCCTGGAAAATCCTTACGGGTATTTTTTCGCCCAAATGGGGTCAAATCTAGACATTGGACAAAAAAACTGAATCTTTTTCTCAATAGTTTTCTCTGCGTACATAGTCAGTATTGCTAAATCTACACCCAGTTACGGATTTTGGGCGGTTTTGTTTAATGTCTAGATTTAACCCCATTCCACAAACTATGACACTATTGACAATCATCCAATTTTCATTATAATGAAT
This sequence comes from Caldifarciminota bacterium, assembly GCA_050124875.1. Lineage (GTDB taxonomy): Bacteria > Hydrothermota > Tepidihabitantia > SM23-42 > SM23-42 > SM23-42. The sequence goes on from JASFEK010000004.1 coordinate 20,337, forward strand.
AGCTATGGTTAAGATTAGACTAACACGAATTGGCCGAAACAAGATTCCCGTTTACAGAGTTGTGGTAACAGACTCGAAAAAGGCAAGAGATGGTGAGTACATAGAGAAGGTAGGCCATTACGATCCCCGAAGGAAAGAATTCCAGCTGAACCGGGATCGCATCGAGTATTGGATTTCTAAAGGAGCTCAACCGACCAATACTGTGGCTAAGTTGATTGCAAAATCAAAAGGAGGTTCATCATGAAGGATCTCATCGAATATATAGTCAAAGCGTTAGTTGATAATCCTGATAAGGTTGTGGTCAAGGAGATTGCCGGTGAAAAAAGCATAATATTTGAACTACGTGTCGGCGAAGGCGACCTCGGAAAGGTAATCGGAAAAGAAGGCAGAACTGCGAAGGCGATTAGAACGATCATTACCGCGGCAGCGATGAAGCAAGGAAAGCGTACTGTTCTAGAGATAATCGAATAATGAATTCAGTAATCTCTTGCCTTTTTCTCGATCTTAACGCCAGGCCAAACGCTCAGTAGTCAAATTTACTAAACAGACCCCATGAAGTTCAGTGTCATTTCGATCTTCCCGGAATTCTTTGAAGGCCCGCTATCATGCGGCATGCTCCGGGTCGCTCACGAGAAGGGTATCATAGATACCAGCATCGTAAATCCCCGTGATTTTGCCTCGGATCGCATAGTTGATGATTATCAATTCGGAGGCGGCGCGGGCATGGTCTTCAAACCCGAACCATTGAACCAGGCAATAAAGTCGGTCAAAACGCCGCAGTCCCTGCTCGTGAACCTTACACCCAAGGGCAGACGTCTTGATCAGACGATCGTCAGAAGTCTGGATCAAGAAGAACATATCATCATATTGTGTGGACGATACAAGGGTATCGACGAAAGAATCATCCAACTTTACGATCCGATGGAGATCTCAATAGGTGATTATGTTCTGTCCGGTGGTGAAGCAGGAGCCCTTGTATTGATCGAATCGATCGTCAGGCTCTTACCCGGAGTTCTCGGAAACCAGGATTCGGCGCACACGGATTCGTTCGGCAAAAACCTCCTTGAGGCACCGATCTACACGCGACCCAATTCTTTTCGGAGAATGAAGGTGCCGCCGGTTCTCAGGAGCGGAGACCACAATCGCATCGCCGACTGGCGCCGGAGAAAATCAATCGAGATGACACTTAAACGCAAGCCTGAATTGCTCAGCGAAGAAGCTTTTACGGAAAGAGATCTGCAAATCCTGTTGGAGGTACTGAATGGCAAAAATTCCTGAAGTCAAACCAGGTGATTTGGTAAGAGTATATACCAAGATCATTGAAGGCGAGAAGGAAAGACTGGCTCCTTTTCAAGGCATCGTCATCAAGGTCAAGGGAAGGGACATAGCAAAGACATTCACTGTTCGTAAGGTTTCCGCCGGCATCGGCATCGAGAGAATATTCCCGATTCATTCACCAATGATCGCAAAGATCGAAGTCAAGAAAAAAGGAAAAGTTCGTCGAGCCAAACTCACCTATTTGCGGCAGCGGCGGGGTAAGAGAATGAAGATCAAGGAAGCGGTACCTGCGGCAAAAACACCAGCCGTGGAAGTCACTGAAGAAGCTCCAGCTGAGACTACCTCAGCACAAACTCCACCGCCTCCAGCAACCGAGGAAAAAGCCGGTGAAGGCGCTGCCGGACCGGAAACTGTGGAAAAAGCATAACCTTATTGCCGGTGTCGATGAAGCAGGCAGGGGCCCACTTGCGGGCCCGGTTGTCGCCGCCGCGGTAATCCTACCCAAAGATTTCTTCCACCCTGAAATCAACGATTCCAAGAAACTCGCCGCATCCAAACGCGAGAGATTATACGGAATGATCATAAGAGCGGCTATTGACCACGCGTTCGGCGTGGTTGATGCCCAAACAATAGACACTATCAATATACTAGAAGCCACAAAATCTGCCATGCACACTGCGATCACCACCCTGAATCCAGCACCTCAATTCGTGTTGATCGATGCGCTAAAGATAGATGAACTACCGTACCCGCAATTCGCTTTGATCAAAGGTGATACGCTAAGCATATCCATTGCCGCGGCCTCTATACTGGCCAAGGTAAAGCGCGATGCAATGATGCGCGAGTATCATAGATCTTACCCGCAATATCAATTTCACCAGCACAAAGGTTACCCGACCAAACTGCACCGCGCATGCATCCGCAAGTATGGCTCATGTCCGATACACCGCAAGACCTTTCGGCTCTTGTGAAGACAAACCGGACATCGGTCGGAAAATTCGGGGAGGAACTCGCCCGGGGATACTTCACAAAGAATAAATTCAACATCGTAGATCACAATTTTCGATGCCCATTGGGCGAGATCGACCTTATCGTGCGCAAGAGCAAAGCCCTCCGTTTTGTTGAAGTCAAATACCGGCGGAGCAGGGATTTCGGTCTGCCCCAGGACTCTGTGGTCAGACGCAAACAGCGCAGAATCCGCAATGCCGCGGTTATCTGGTTGAAGCGACGCCATTTACCAATGGACAGTGAGATCCATTTCGACGTCCTGGCGATCACCGAACTGAGAAACAAAAGAAAGATCGAATATATACAAGATGCTTTTTGAAGCACCGGAGGTGCTTCAAAAAAAGCAAATCGCAAATTTCAAATCACAAATAAATCTCAATTTCCAAACTCCAAAATCATGTTATTGTGATTTCATTTTCTTGAATTTTGGTATTTGTTTGTGTTTTGGCGCTTGAGATTTGGGATTTCATACTGTATTGACACTTACCCATTTCGAGTTATTGTCATTCATGACTCGCCAGAGCAAAGCATACCTGTACGCCGCAATCGTCGTCTTGATCTGGTCTACGGTCCCTTCGGCATTCAAGATCTCTCTCCGCTATCTCCAGCCAGACCAGCTCTTATTCTTCGCAACGGTGGTTTCGATCCTAACGCTACTCCTGCTCATCCTGTTTCAGAATAAGACCATTCTTTTTCGTCAATGCACTTGGCAGGATTACGCACGATCCGCGCTGCTCGGCTTGCTCAATCCATTCTTGTACTACGTCGTATTACTCCGGGCATACTCACTGCTCCCGGCCCAGCAGGCAGTATCGCTGAACTACACCTGGGCAATCCAGTTGGTCATACTGTCAATTCCATTACTCAAACAGAAGATCGATCTCAAGGGTCTAATCGCGATCATGATCGGCTACACAGGCGTGCTCGTAATCGCGACCCGGGGCAACCTTTCATCACTCCGTATAGCAAATGTACCGGGCACGTTGCTAGCCCTGGGCAGTGCGGTCATCTGGGCGTTGTTTTGGATATACAACATCAAGGACAAACGCGACGCTGTTGTAAAACTATTCCTGAATTTTCTCTTTGGATTCGCATATATCTGTATCTATCTGGTGACAAATCAAGGAATGAATATTCCTCCCATAGCTGGGTTGGCCGGTGCCGCGTATGTCGGCGTCTTCGAAATGGGTATCACTTTTGTGCTCTGGTTAAAGGCCCTGCGTCTCACCAAAACCACCGCGCAGGTGAGCACTTTGATCTACCTCACACCCTTTTTATCACTCATTATCATCAGTGTCGTCGTTGGTGAGAAAATACTCGCCTCAACAATCGCTGGGCTTCTTCTTATCTTATCCGGGATAATACTGCAGAGATACCCGCCACGCCCGCATCTTGCCAGCCGACCATGACTCCGTTCTGGTATTCTGGCAATCACCAAAATACCAGAAATGCTGCTCGTCAGCTAATTACGGATTACGCATACTGGTAATATCAATCGATGACTATTATCTTTTCCTTCTGTCGCACGCCGCGGGCAGCAACGGTGAGAAAATAGACACCACTTTCATATATCGGTGCGAGTGCCGAAGACCGAGGCCCTAGAATCTCGGTCCGCTCGAGCCGACCAGAAGCATCGTAAACGGTCACCAGCAGAGACAATCCTTTAGT
>JASFEK010000005.1:0-23005 GCA_050124875.1 Caldifarciminota bacterium
CTGGTCGCTGCCAATGATCAGATACAGTTCGTCGTCTGATCCGGCACGCAATGCCTTTATTACTTCAATCGTGTAGGTTTTGTCCGGCATCTTTTTTTCCACATCACTCATGAAGAACTTCTTGTTCCCGGCAATGGCGAGCTCGGTCATTGTGTATCGCGTGTCATAGGGTGAATAATGGTGTTTATGGGGCGGGTTGCCTGCCGGTATGAAGAGCATTTTGTCCAGGTGGAACTCCTCGGTGACGTGTTGTGCAATGATGAGATGTCCTATGTGTGGCGGGTCAAAGAGCCCACCGAACAATCCGACGCGCATGGTGTCAACTGCTTTTTTCGAGATCGGCGATACGCTCGGCTGCCCCGTCTTGCCACTTTTCATCATCGAGCAGTTCCTTGTACAATTCCAGGGCTTTCTCGGTTTCGCCCATTTGCTCATGCAGCTGGGCACTACGATACCGGGCCTCACCGGCCGAACCGGTTTCCGGATAGTTATTCATGATATGCTCATAATAGAGAAGCGCGGCACTTGTCTCCTTGAGCTTTTCATACAGCTTACCGTTCTCCAGTTCCTTTTTTGCTAGCAGGTCGCGTGCCGATAATATCTCTTTTCTTACATCATCAGTGTACTCCGAGTTGGGATAACGCGTGAGAAACTCATCGAATAATCTGATCGCGATTTTCATATCGCTCAGATCTTTTTCATAACTCGGCGCACCAAGCAGGTGGGCTCTTGCCCGGTGGAAGTACGCTTGTTCCAGTTGCGCGGATTTGGGGAAATTCCTGATCAGGTAATCGAATTCAATGATCGCCTGATCATACTGTTTCTGCTCAAGATAGGTGCGACCCAACCAATATTGTGCATCATCTACGAACTCGGACGATGGATGATGAAAGAGAATTCGCTCAAAGGCTTGTATTGCCTGATCGTATTTCTTGTTCTCGAATAATGATATTGCCCGCTCATACTCGGCATCCGCTTCGAGTGGAATCAGGGTTTGGCGCGCTGCGCAGGAGATAACGGTCTGTACGATCAGGAATAGGTAAATAAGTTTCATTTTTTCTCCTTAATTTCTTTGATCCGCTCCTTTGCTTTTCTGGTACTTTCTCCTTTTTGATAGGGATCAAGTCGTAGTACTTTCTTGTAGTATTCGAGCGCGGCGTCGGTACTTCCCCGCCGGTAGTATACCTCAGCCGTGTAATAGTAAGCATCATCGAGCATTGATTTTGGCTCCTGATTTGCGATGATTTGGCCAAAATAGAATTCTGCGCTGTCGAGTATTCCGGCCTTGAAATGATTGATGCCAAGGGCCAGCTTGATCTCACTGAGCAGGAGCATGTTTGCGGCGGTTTTCAGCTTCTCGTATTCAGCCTCACTCATGGCCAGTGCTGAGCTGAAATTGCCGCTGGCGGCCATTGCCCGGATGAGTCGCGGCCTTGCCCGCTTGGCAACATCCGATGTCGAGTCGATTTGCAGGGCGCGTGTGTATGCCCGGACGGCCGCTTCATGATGGTTGTTCTCGTAGTTCAGGTCGCCGATTAGAAAGAGATTGCTTGCCTGCTCATATTCGGGTACGAGTTTGGTTATCTCTTGATACAGGAAAAGCGCCCTTTCTGGTTCGTCAATTCTGAGTGCGTTCTGCGACAGAGTGTTGTAAATCTGAATGATGCTATCCCTGAATGTCGTGTCGACATCCAGTGAATTTCGAAAATAGGTTATTGCCTCGGCATATTCGTTCTTTCTCAGGTAGCAGTAGCCCAGCAAGTATTGTATCTCTGAATTCTTGTCCTTGCGGAGCGCGATGATCTCGGTCAATGCCCGGTCATAGTTCCACTCGTTGATGAACGCACGGGCGTTCCGGATGCGTTCCTCCCGCCGGGTGCAACTCAGGCCGACACATAGCAATAATATAATGAACAGAGATCGCTTCTTCATGGTACTCGACCCCTCATACGCGCGCGACAACACCTTGGATGACTCTGGTCAGGGTTGGTTGGGCCTTGGCCGCGGCCTTCAATATCTTCACCAGGCTCACCGGTTTCATGGAATCCGCGATGCCCATATCCGTGATCACTGAAATGCCCAGCACCCTGAGCTTCAAATATCGCGCCATTAATACCTCGGGTACCGTGGACATGCCCACGGCATCGGCACCGATTATCCTCAGATACCGGTACTCGGCATTCGTCTCGAGGTTGGGGCCAGGTACTGCTGCGTATACGCCTTTACGCACGGTGAGCTGGAGTTCCCGGGCAATGCGTTCGGCCAGAGCGATGAGCTTGGAATCGTAGCAATTGTATAAGTCGGGGAACCGTGGCCCGAGTTTTGGGTCATTTACTCCACGCAGCGGGTTATCCGGGATCAGGTTTATATGGTCCTTTATGAGCATCAGCTCGCCCGCTGAGAAATCGGGGTTCAATCCGCCGCAGGCATTGGAAACGAGCAGGGTCTTCACGCCCAACATCTTCATGACCAGAACCGGCAGGGCGATCTCTTTGGCTGAATATCCTTCGTAGTAGTGGAACCGGCCTTGCATGGCTACGATCGCCTTACGCTTCAACCGGCCCAGGATGAGCCGCCCCTTATGGAACTCTACAGTTGACCTTGGGAAATGGGGAATATTGTCGTAATCCAGTGATCTCTCGATGATGATGCTCTTGGTGATCTTACCGAGACCCGTGCCTAGTATTATGCCAATTTTCGGCTTCGACTTGGTGCGGTCTCGGATGTACTTTACTGCCTGGTGCGCCTTCTTTCTCACTTCTTTTCCAGTCGTTCGAGCAGGCGCAGATAGGATTCGAGCAGGCCTCGGAATTCCGACACGAGCAGCATTTTCTGATGTTCGACGATCTTCGTTTCTTCCCGCAATTTGCTAAGCTCGATTTGGGCTTCTTTGAGGAAGCGCTGAGCCTCGACCCGAGCGTTCGCAATGACTGTCTCGGCCTCTTTCTTGGCTCCGCTCTTCAATTCATCAGCCGCCTGCTGGGTGGTGGTAAGTGTGTCCTGGAGAATCTTCTCCATGCGCCGGTAGTCTTCGATCTTGGAATCCATATCCTTAACTCTTTCCTTAAGACTGGCGTTTTCTCGAAGGAGTTCTTCTATTTCCGTGGCAACCATGTCCAAGAAATCATGTACCTCGTGGGGATCATAGCCACGGACTTTTTTCTTGAATTCCTGTTTCCGTATTTCTAACGGGGTGATCGGCATATTACCTCCTTCGGCCTGATATATATGATAGGAATTGAAAAATACTTGAATGTGACGAACAGCAGAACACGTTTTCTGATCGTGTTGCTTGTTGTGGTCCAGCGGTTAGTGGAAGGCATAGACCCTTCCGCCGCCCTGACGCTTGGCATGACGTAGCGCAGTTTCCGCTTTTTTGACCATCTCACGGACACCACCGGCATCCTCAGGAAATCCAACGATGCCGATCGATACATTCATTTCCTTGACGCGTAGGTCGTCTTTGAAGAAATCATGATTCCGGACGTTACGTAGTATACGCTGCGCAGTCTTGTGGGTATGAGTTTTTCTCGTCTCGGGGAGTAGGATTGCAAATTCGTCGCTGCCGTACCGTGCCAGGATATCTACGCTGCGCAGGCTTCGTTCGAGTATGCGGGCCAGCTGTCGAAGCACGTTGTCGCCGGCTGGGCTGCCGAATTCATCGTTCACTGCCTTGAGGCCATCGACGTCCAAGAGGATTACGGACAGATTATGTTCATAGCGGGATGCGCGCTGCAATTCAGTGCTCAACTGATTATCGAAATACCGTCGGTTAAAGACACCGGTCAGCCCGTCGAGCCAATTCTGTTGTTTTATGCGGGAATAGAAGCAGTTGGGTTTGATGAAGTGCTCAACGAATACATAGGGATGAGTCTTCAGTGTTTCGATGAGCTCAGTTGAGCTCGTCTTGCTGACTTCATACATGCAGAGCAGGAAGAGCCGGATGTCAGGTTGACGATTGAAGTCATCGAGCTCGCCTTCGTAGTCGATGAAAGCCTGATTGCTTTCCAGTAGTACCCTCAGCCCCTCACGGCTCTTTGGTAATTTTCCGTATTGGTTCTTGAGCCATTTGGTGAAGTTCTTGGGCGGACCTGCCGTGCTCACCGTGGTGATTTTGTTCCGAAAACTCTTGCGTAATGTTTTACAGTTATCCTCGAGACCGATAAAGATGACTTTTTCGCGACGCTCAATGCCGTCGTTGATCAAGGTTGAGATATTGCTGAGCAGCTGTTCGTTACCCCGGTAGAGATAAAGAGCGTGGACCGGCAAATCCAGTTCAATGTCCTCGTATCCTATTCGTACTGAACGTGCCATTACTTACCCTGCTTCTCCATAACTGATTCAAGAATATCCAATGCCTGGCCCAATTTTTCAATGGTGTAGTTACCCATGTGTCCGATGCGGATGATCGTGCCCCGTAGATTTGCCTGACCATTGGCAAAGAGTATGCCGTGCTCTTCCCTGATTTTCTGGATTATTGGCGTGCTGCTGACATTCGGCGGCATCTTGAGCACGGTCAGAGCATTGCTTGGATGCTCGGGGAGGATCTCAAAACCCATTGCGCATACGCGCTTGCGCGCGTATGCTGCCAGCTCGGCATGTTTCCGGTAGTTGTTTTCGATGCCGCGCTCGACGATCATGTCCAGTCCTTTCTTCATCCCGCAGAGAATGGTGATCGCGGGCGTGAAGGGCGTTTGATTCTTACTGCGGAATTTTGCGTAGGTATTCATGTTGAAGTAGTACTTGGGCAGGTCCGAAGACCGTGTACGCTCGATCGCTCGTGCTGACAACGATACGAACGCAATACCCGGCGGTGCCATGAGCGCTTTCTGGGAAGCTCCGACCAAAGCATCGACATTCCATTCTTCCTGCGGGCAATAATCAGCACCGAGCCCAGCAACTCCATCAACCACCAGGTATGCACCGTGCTCCCGGGCGATTGCGCCGAATCTCTGAATGTCGTTGAGCGCGCCGGTAGAGGTTTCGGCCAGGGTTGTCAATATCACAGTACCCTTTGGTGCATTGGTCAACGCTTGCGCGATTCGCTCCGGCACAATCGACTTGCCATAATCGTCCTTGACCACGATCGGTTCGAGCCCGTACGCATTGCATAGTTCGAGCCAGCGTTCGCCGAATTTGCCGGAGACGGCGACAACCGGTTTGTCTTTGCTGGATAGAAGATTGGCGCAGGTGGCCTCCATTGCGCCAGTGCCCGATGACGTGAATATGTATATCTCACAGTGTTCAGCGTGGAGGATCTGCTTCAGACTAGCCGAGGTTTGTTTATACAACTCGCCAAAGGCATCCTCACGATGATAGAGCAGAGGGCATGCGGTTTCTTTCAGAACCTCCTCAGGAACATCGACCGGCCCGGGCGTGAACAGCGTGTATCTACGTTTCATATTTACTCCGGCAGATTTCGCACAGCATCTTACCTTTATTATCTGTATCCTCGACCGTATTTGAAAAGAACATCACACACTGGGCGTCCTCGCAGTGGTTCAATCCGAGAAGATGTCCTGTTTCGTGCACTACTTCTTTGGCCAGGCGCTCTTCTAATTTCGGCCCGGCCAGGCGGTAAGTGGATACCAAAGCGATCCTACGCAAGGGATTGGCAAGACCGAAAACGAAGTTCAAGCCACGGGCGTAGATATCGACGTGCACGACGCCGAGCGCGAGTTCGCCTCCATCGTCGGAGAAATCAGATATCATATTCATGATGGATTCGGGGTTGTACTGCTTGCGCAGACTATTGTAACTTGCCTCTGGTATGTCGAAAAAACCGCCATCGCGTGCGCGTGCGTTCAGACTTTCCTTAATCGAGTGTGCGATTACATCATAGTAATCTATGTCTTTCTGTTGAAAGATCGCGGTCACTTTTCTTTTTCAAGCTTTTTGATGAATGGCGTGAAGAGGTCGATCGGCACCGGGAAGATCGTCGTGGAGTTCTTCTCGGTTGCGACTTCGGTCAGGGTCTGTAGGAAGCGGAGCTGAATACCAACGCTTGTTTCGTTAATGATCTTAGCGGCTTTGTTAAGTTTATCTGCGGCCTGCAATTCCCCTTCAGCATGGATTACCTTGGCTCTTCTTTCCCTCTCGGCTTCGGCCTGACGTGCGATCGCTCGCTGCATCTCCTGTGGTATGTCGACATGCTTGATTTCCACGGTCGACACCTTGATACCCCAGGGATCGGTCTGCTGGTCAATGATCTTCTGCAACCGGAGGTTGATCTTCTCGCGCTGCATGAGAATCTCGTCCAGCTCATACTCGCCGAGCACGCTGCGCAGCGTGGTTTGGGCCAATTGACTCGTTGCATACAAGTAGTCTTCGACTTCCAGTATTGCCTTAGCTGGTTCAAACACCCGGAAGTAGCCAACCGCGTTCACCTTGATCGAAATATTATCCTTGGTGATGACATCTTGTGGCGGTACGTCCATGGTGATTACGCGTAGTGAAACCTTGGCCATTTTATCGATTCCCGGCCAGAGAATGAATATGCCAGGGCCCTTCACTTTGATGAACCGGCCGAGCCGGAACACAACGGCCCGCTCATATTCCTTCAAAATCTTGATAGAACTTAGAATGATCAAGACAATTACTACGACTAAAATCGTGGTTACACCCATGAAGTCCTCCTTTTGCTATATTCTATGTAAAGTCCTTAGAAAGTCAAGACTCGACAGTTTATGGATGATGTACCACTGATAACGGAGAAATTGACATCTACTATATTATGGATAGATTTAACCATGGTTCTGTTTTCCTTGCTGCTGTTGTGTACACTGGACATTCGGGGAATATGGATTCCCCGTTGGTCGATCGATGACCACCAGGAAATTCTAAACACCCTCGATGGTCGATTCAATCATGTTTTCCTCCAGGTCTTCGCACTGGGCGAGGCCTATTACCCTTCGCGGGTTGTGCCATATAGGAAAATGGACGATACATGGTTACGGGATTTCCTCATGGAGGCACATGCCCGCAATATCAAGGTATCGGCCTGGATCAATGTTTTCTATTCCTGGGGCTTTGCCCCGAGAAGCAGGGATCAACGCCACCCGATAAATATGCACCCCAATTGGTATGTGGAAGATAAGGAGGGAAGCTCAATACTGAGTCTGGGGATCGAGGAGTTGAGAAGAAGGGGCATGGAGGGGTATTACCTGGCGCCGGCCAGTATGCAGGTGCGTGGTTATCTGTATGATCTCATTGATGAACTAGTAGATAAATATGAATTTGACGGCGTACATCTTGATTACTGCCGTTATCCCGGCCGCGATTTTACATACGATGTGACGCTGCGGAGCAAGTACATGAGAGAATACTGTGTAGATCCGGTCGAACTGGGTCTACCCGAATATGAATATCGGTATGGTACCTGGGGTCAGGCTGACTTGAAGCGACACTGGCGGGAATTCGCACGCGATGACTTAACCCAGTTCATCAAGGAACTGAACGAAAGGCTGAGCGCGAAGAGCCCGCAGCCAGCATTGTCGGTTGCCGTGAAGCCTGATCATCGTTCAGCAAGCCGTGATTTCCACCAAGACTGGGCTCAATGGGTGAACCAGAACCTCGTGGATTTTGTCTGTTTGATGGCCTACAGCAGTAATATCGAGCACGTCCTATCCGGGGCAGCCGCGGCGGTGAATGATCCCGGCAAGGTCGCAGTGGGTTTGGGTATTTACCGGCTCGAACCCGCGCGGATCAGGGCACAGGTGAGGAGTGTTGCCGCGCGACCGTTTTACGGTGTCATCTTTTTCTCGTACGAAGAGTTGAGGAAGAACACATCTTTTCTTGATACATTAGACTAAAAGATAGACAACACGCGGTTGCTCGGTGAGAAAAAATGCAAGTAGTTCCGGCCAGCGGAAGACTATTTTCTTGACAAGGGTTATCTTTGGAGTAAAATAGTAGCAATGGAAAAGGTATATCTCCTTTTGGGAACCAATATTGGCGACCTTGAGGAGAACCTGCACCGGGCAATAGAACTCATCGCCGCAAGAAAGATCAAGATCAACAGGGTTTCCAGAACTTACCGGACAAAACCATGGGGTGTGACCGATCAACCCGACTATTTGAACGCTGCACTTGAGGTTGAGAGTGATCGACCCGCATCGGAATTGCTGTCCGTGTTCAAGGGCATCGAGCGGGAGATGGGACGTGACCGTACTCAAGAGAGGTGGCAGCCGCGGGTGATCGACATTGATATCATCTTCTGGGGCGATCACGTTGTCGAGCACGGGGATCTGCAGATTCCGCACCGTGAATTCTTCAACCGGCCGTTCGCGATGAAGATCCTTGCGGAGATCGCACCGCAGTTCACCCCTCCTGGTTCAAAGGCGACATTGAAGGAACTCAGCAGCGGGGTAAGTAATGAGGGAATTGCGATTCATTGCCATTGAGGGCGTGATCGGCGCCGGCAAGACCTCTCTGTCCAAGGTTTTGTCCAATAAGATGCATGCCGGCACAATTCTGGAAGAGTTCGAAGAGAATCCATTCCTGGCGAAGTTCTATGCTGATCCTAAGAAATACGCGTTTCATACCCAGATCTATTTTCTCATGTCGCGGTACCGGAAGCAGCGTGAGATCGCGCAGATCGATCTGTTCAATTCACGGGTGATCACCGATTATCTGTTCGTGAAGGATCGTATCTTTGCCGAGGTGAACCTTAGTGAAGAAGAATTCGCCCTGTATGACAAGATATATTCGATACTCGCGGTGGATGTTCCGCGGCCCGATCTGGTAATCTACTTGCAGGCAGGTCCTGAAGCACTGTACAAGAGGATCAAGCAGCGCGGACGTCCATACGAGCGGGAAATCGATTTCGATTATATTGAGCGGCTTAGTGAAGCGTATAACACATTCTTCTTTCACTACAATTCATCGCCGATGTTGATCGTGAACATAAAGGGATTTGATTTTCTTGCCAATCCCAGAGATTTGGATCTGCTCCATAGTGAAATAATGAACTTGAAAGAACCACGCCGCGTATTGTCACGAGAATGATTACCATCAACACAATCGTATCGATGAAGCAGAAGGGGGAGAAGATAGTCGCCCTCACTGCCTATGATTATGTCTCGGCGCGGATTCTTGATGAGGTGGGAGTCGATATTATCCTGGTAGGCGATTCGGCGGCCAATGTTTTTGCCGGCGAGAAGACGACGCTGCCGATCACCATGGAGGAGATGCTCTACCATACACGGGTTGTCGCAAGGGGTGTGAATAATGCCCTGGTGATTGCCGACATGCCTTTTCTGTCCTATCAGGTTTCGGTTGAGCGGGCAATAGACAATGCTGGCCGTTTCCTCCAGGTGGGCGCATGCGGTGTGAAACTGGAAGGTGGCAAGCCCATGACCGATACGGTCAAGAAACTCATTGACCGCGGGATCCCGGTCATGGGTCATCTGGGTTTGACCCCGCAGTCGGTCCATAAATTCGGTGGTTACAAACTGCAGGGTGTTGGTGAAGAGGCAGCCGAACAGATGCTCGAGGATGCAGAGGCGCTCCAGGCCGCGGGTTGTTTCTCGGTCGTGCTCGAGAAGATCCCCCGCGCCTTGGCAAAAAGAGTGACCGAGGCGCTGGACATACCTACGATCGGCATTGGTGCCGGGCCATCCTGTGATGGGCAGATCCTTGTGCTCCATGACATGCTGGGGTTGTATGAGGAGTTCACGCCCAAGTTCGTCAAGCAATACGCAAGGCTGGCAGAACAGATACGCCACGCCGTGCAGGAATACAAGAAAGATGTGCGCGCAGGCAAATTCCCGGGCCAGGAACACTCTTTTGAGTGATTGTCACGCTTCACATTCGAGGTGTTAACTCTATCTTGTTCCATACCTGAAGACTGGAAAATATCTTGTGCTTCTCTTGTAGTAGATGATTAACTTACTGTTATTCTTCGTCCTGTCAGGATCAGATTTTGCGGTGTGCACTGCCCCGAGCTTCCAGGATTACCCGGTAGTGAGATATGTTGATGGCTTGTACTATGTTTTCTGGGTGGATGAGCGGTTGTTTTCAGCAAAGCAGCAATATGCAGTCTATGGCGCGCGCGTTACGAGTGACGGCCGCGTCCTGGACCCGGATGGCCGGCTCCTTTTTTGTGATAGCGTTGATTCAAGGTTTGACGTTGCCTTTGGTAATTCAAGCTTTCTGGCCGTGTGCCGGAATGGTTGTTGAACCAAGGGTGACATCGTCGGAGTGCGGGTCACTCCCCAATGTGATACACTAGGCTCGCTGACGATCCATACGGATCCATACATCCAGTCAGATCCCGCGGTTGCGTTTTGCGGGGAGAAGTTTGTTGTGGTATGGTCTGATGCACGGTTTACCCAAAGCCGTTATTGGCTTGCCGCGGTCGCGGTCGACACGGCCGGCAATGTGATCGACACCAGCCAGTGTATCGGCGCTCAGGTAATGGTGAATGAGTACTGCCCGGATATCGCATTTGATGGCAGCCGGTGCTTGGTTGTTTGGTATAACAACGATCAACCCTATGGTGTTTACGGAAGGTTTGTGAATGAAATGGGACAGCCCCAGGGGAGTGTTGTGAACATAGCAGCGGCCGCAGCCGGCTACAATGTCAATCCAGGTATTTCCTTCATGTCTGATCAGTATCTAGTGGTCTGGGCTGATAAGCGTCCGGGTCAGAGTGATCTGGATATTTGTGCTCAGCTGGTGTCGACCACGGGTGGTTTGATCGGCGAAAAACTGCTCATAGCAACCGGGCCGGCAAATCAGATGTACCCCGAAGTATGTAGCAACGGTGCGCAATACCTCGTTGTCTGGCGTGAGGCGGCGTACGTCATAAACGGTCAGTGGATCAGTTCGAACGGTGTCCTTATGGGTGAGGCATTTCAGATATCCGACAGTACGTCGTTCTACCGTTTTCGTGCGGGCGTTGATGTTTCAACAACGGGATTTGTCGCTGCATGGAGCGAGGTGCGTGATGACGAAAGGGATATCTATGGAAGTACCGGGATCATGACCGGTCATGCTGAGGGATCGCAAGGTTTTACAGGACTCCACCTTGAGCCGACACTGATCCGGGGACCGCTGCCTTGGTTCGGGGATCAACGTGTCCGGGTCTACGATGCGTGTGGTCGTAAAGTGAACAGTCAGAATGTTGCGTGCGGTGTATACTACGTTGAGATCGACGAGCATATCACGCATAAAATAGTAAAGGTGGAGTAGTGGGAAAACAGGACGAGTGAGTTGATGGTCAAGGATCAGATTGCAATCAGACCCGCAATGCTTGGCGATAGTGAAGCGTGCGCCGCCTTGCTCGGAGAACTAGGGTATCCAGCGACGAGCGCGCTTGTTCATGAGAAGCTGAAGCAGCTCGCCGATGGTGAAGGCGACCGGGTGTTTGTTGCACTTGTTGACGGAAAAGTGGTTGGTCTTGCCAGCTGCCACATCATGCCATTGATGCATGAACCAGAAAATCTATGCCGCGTCACCGCCCTCGTTGTTGCCGCCGATTTCCGGGGCCGGAAAATTGGTGGCCGGCTCTTGCAGGAGATTGAGAAATACGCTCAAGATTCTGGCTGCGTCCGGATCGAGGTCACCAGTGGCGAACAGCGGCAGGATGCGCACACTTTTTATGAAGAACTCGGTTTTCACGAAGTTTCACGTCGCTTCATAAAGCGACTCGGACATCATGATAGCTAACATTATTATCCTGGATGCAATTTTCAGTCTTTAAGAAACGAGGCACGTCATGAAGATTAGGTCGATTACTGTTGGCTTCAATGTAGCACTACCTTCAGTTGCACGGCGCATAAGGCGGCTCGGTGTGTTCCTTGATGCGGCCAGACAAGCGTTTGAGGAAAAGGGTTATGAGGTCCAGACTAAGCGCATCACGAGTCAGCCGTGGCCACAGTATCTTTCGGGCGTGAGCAAACGCAAGATCATTGAATGCATGCATATGCTCGAGGAATGCTGCCGCGTGAGCCGCATAGATTTTTTCAGCATCGGCACAGCTTATGAACCCGAGCAGATCAGGTTCGTGGCTCAGATCCTTGAAGCGACGATGATCGTCTCATGCTCGGCAACGATCGCGGACCACAAGAGCGGTATAGACTATCATGCTACACGGGCAGCGGCCGAAGCGATCGTGAGGATCGCAAAGCACAGGATCAATGGTGAAACGAATTTCCGGTTTGCCGCACTGGCTAATTGCCCGCCCGGTATTCCGTTCTACCCGGCCAGTTATCATCGCGGCCAGACATGTTTCATGATCGCTCTCGAAAGCGGTGATGTTTTGCAGAGAGTTTTGACGAGACGGCTCGATTTGGCAACCGCGCAGCAGAGGCTAGCCTCGACCATGGCGATGGAGTACCGCAAGGTCGAGAAGATTGCGCGTCGACTTGAGCGCGCGCACGGGGTCTTGTACAAAGGTATTGATACCTCACCCGCACCGTCGATAGGGCGCCGGGGAAGTGTGGCGCTGGCCATCGAGAGATTGCTGCAGGGTGGATTTGGCGCGCCCGGCACGCTGGCCGTCGCCGGCATGATAACCAGCGTGCTGCAATCGATAGAAGTCAGGCGGTGTGGGTTTTCAGGGCTGATGCTTCCGGTCATGGAGGATTTCGGTCTGGCGGGACGTATTGGTGATCTCCATATAGACACGCTGCTCGCCTGTTCGGCAATCTGCGGCACAGGTTTGGATTGTGTTCCCCTGCCCGGTGACATCGGGCAGGGGAGAATCAACAAGATATTGCTCGATGTTGCTACCCTGGCGTCGAGAATGAACAAGCCGCTCTCGGCGCGGTTACTTCCGATGCCCGGGCTCGTTGCCGGAGACATGACCCGTGTTGATTCACCTTATCTTATCAATTGCCGTATTCCGCGCGTTGTGTAGGGGGAACATTGACATCACGAGTATTATTCCTATAATTGGGCGTGGCAACCTACAAGAGAAAAGACGCATTGGCTGGCTTGAAGCAGAAGCTACCCAAACTAGAGGTCTTGCCAAATCAGTTCAAGGGTTACTGCATCACGATCGTTATTCCTGAGTACACTTCATTGTGTCCTCGCACGGGCTTACCAGATGCGGGCACGATCACTATCGACTACGAGCCCGATAAATTGTTCGTCGAATTGAAATCGCTCAAGTTATATATTCTCGGCTACCGCAATGTTGGGATATTCTACGAGAATGCGGTGAATCGTATTCTGAAGGATTTTGTGAAGGCGGTAAAGCCGTGTTGGGCACGAGTCCGTGGTGAGTTCAACCCGCGCGGCGGTATCAGTTCAATTGTCGAAGCTCACTTCGGAAAACAGCGGAAGTAGTTTTCGCAAGTACATTGACAAATATTCTGTTTTATATATAATCCAAACATGGACCAAGAGACGAAAAGATTGTATGCCGACGCGCTACGCCTCTACGAGGAAGGCAAGATAAAGGAATCGATCGAGGTGTTGAAACAGGTCGTTGGCATGTATCCTGACTACCCGGATGTGCATAATGCATTAGGCCTTGTCTATTCGCTGGCCGGTAACCACGCCGAGGCGATAGAATATTTCAAGAAGGCGACCGAATTGAATCCTTCGTATATCGAGGCTTACGTCAATCTCGCTATCGTGTATAATGAGCGGTGTGAATTTGAAGAAGCAATCAGGGCTTTTGAGACGGCGGCCCGGCTCGAGACGATGGAGAAGGGCTTTTCACCCAAACTGAAAGCCGAACTGGCCCATTCGTATGCTCAACTCGGTGATACATATTACGAACTTCAAGATTACAGCAACGCAAGAGATGAATATGAGAAGGCGGCTGGTTTGGCTCCTACCTTTCTTGATATTAAACTGAAACTTGCCAAGGCGTATGTTCAGCTGGGTGAATACGATTCAGCCGAGAGGTTGATTCGTGATATCCTGGACGAGAACACGGGTTACATGGAGGCAAAGACGACTCTTGGGCTATGCTACTACCGCGAGCACAAGTTTGCCGAGGCGAAGAGCGAGTGGCAAGAGGTACTTAGTAAGGATCCGATGAATATCAAGGCCAGGTCCTATCTGAATATGTTAAAGGAGAAGCAAGATGATTAAGAAGATGAAAAAAGTGGAGCTGAAGCGTTTTGAGAAGCTACTGATCGACGAACGGCAGAAGATACTACGGGAATTAGAATACGAGAGCGATCAAATATCAAAGACTCAACTAGAGACATCAGGCGACCTGGCGGCCTACTCCAATCATATGGCGGATCAGGGTACCGAAACCGAGCGTCGGGAAATCACTTCCCAGATCATATCGACAAGAAGGGATAACCTTTTTGAGATCGAACATGCGTTGAGGAAAATCAGTAAGGGCACGTATGGGTTTTGTGAGCGCTGCGGCAAATTGATACCAAAAAGACGGCTGAAATTCCTGCCACAAGCAAGACTCTGCATTAAGTGTTCGCAGTAGACACACACTTGATTCCCTGGTAAAGACATAGATGATCCAGAAGAAAAACATAAGGTCCATTCTGCTCTTCGTTTTTGTTTCGTTCTTGCTCGACCAGGTAACGAAACTGTTCGCCGTCAATTACTTGAGACCGTTCGACCCTCCAGCCCAGATCATCGGGTCATTGTTGCGCTTGAAACTCACGTTCAACCCCTATGGTGTGTTCGGTATTTCAGTGGGCTCGAACGAGCTTTACTATGTACTATCCATTATAGGCCTCGTTGTGTTGAGCTACATCGCGCTGACCATGAAGGACCGCACCGGGGTGGTCGTTTTTGGGCTGCTCATTGGTGGAGCACTCGGAAATCTCATCGACCGGGTGCGGTTTGGGTATGTAATAGACTTCATCGATATGGGCATCGGGAACCTGCGCTGGTTTACCTATAATCTGGCTGATGCTTTTATCACAGTCGGTGCGATCTTCTTGCTAGCGCGGGAATTTTTCCGTAAGAAAAATACTGAGTAGCTAGAAATTGAGCACGGTGCGATATATGTGCTGCCGTGCCAGTATATACTTCACATAGTTTCTTGTTTCATTGTATGGGATCAACTCAATGAACGTATCCGTTTCTGAATTCGGATCGTTGCGTACCCAGCGACGAACGCGTATTGGCCCAGCATTGTATGCGGCTAGTGAAAGGGGTATTGAATTGAATTCCTGTAACATCTTCCGGAAATAATGCAAGCCGAACCGGATCGACGTCACCGGGTCTGAGTATTTGTAATCCGACGCCCCGAGCTCAGCTGCGATCATCCTTGCCGTGGACGGAATGATCTGCATCAACCCCTTGGCATTCGCTGGAGAAACGGCGTAGGGATCAAAAAGACTCTCCTGCCATATCATTGCCAGGGCCAGGGTCAGCTCTGGATAGTTGTCCATTATCGTGAAGGCATAACGGATCGGGTACTGGAGCTTGAGGAATTCTCGTGGCAGGGTGTATATGTTGCGTTCAGCCGCGCGGCTCTTCACCGCGAAGCAGTATCTTATTGATTGTGCATCGGCTCCGTACTGAGCACAAAGGCGGCTGAGATATATCAAGTCCCTCGGGTTGTTCGTTTCAATCATCTTTAACTCGGCTACGGCGTAATCATACTCGCCCAGAGAGAAGAGTCGGACGGCATTCGCTATACGCATTGAATCGGCGCGCGTTAGCGAGGAAAGAGTATCACCAATTTGAGACAGCCACGCGTTCATGCTGAGCGTGTCCACGAAAGCAGTGTGATTGTAACGGCCGAGGGTGTAGTATGATAGCGGATACCTGGAGGGCAGATAATGGCGCAAGCTTTCTGCTGGTTCACCCAGGCGTTCCTTGACCCGTATTTGCCAGTAAACGAACTCGGGCGCGTCGTGTTTCTCCAGGACCTGCAGTGACTTCTGTAGGTCGCCGATCCGGTAGAGTTGCATCGCAGCCCTCAGTTCTGTGTTTCTCTCTTTGATACGCAAAAATGTTTCTACCGCGTTCAACGTGTCTCCGATATCTTCGAGCAGAAACGCCTTGCGCTTCAATCCGCGTACTGCGTATTCCGATCCGGTACGTAAGTCGGCCAGCGTGTCGTAGACGCTTATTGCCCGCGTATTGTCATTGATCCTTTCATATATCCGGCCGCGGTAATAGTACGCGGCTGACCAGGAACAGGCCGCGAAGTTCTTCAGCGCTCTTTGGTACGCCTCCTGTGCGTAGTAGATGCGGCCGATGTAGTAATAAGCAGCATCATCCAGGGTTCCCCGCCGCAGGTATTTCAATGCCCTTGAATGATCACCATTGTAGTAAAGAACGCGGCCATATGCATTGTTCTCCTGCTTCGTTCTTGGCTGAACGAAGTCCAGGGCCTGGTAAGCGCCCGGCGCTTTGGGATAATCAGTAATCATTTTCCATGCAGTAGTCTTCAGTTTCTTTCGGTTCTTCTTTTTTTCATAAATCCTCAACATTATGTATGTTCTCAACGCAGGATCCTTGAGGTTTTCCAGCTGAACCTGGACGATGTCCAGGTCGGGTAGCCCGAGCAGGGTGTTGTAGAGCAAGGTTTGATATTCATCGAACAGATAATCGCTGATCGAATGGAGCAGAAACAGGGTCCTTAGGGCATTCTCGTAATCTTCGATCGCCAGGTATGTCTTCGCCAGATAGATTAGCCGGTAATCTTCCGGTTGAATGTCCCATGAAAGATGTTCAATAGCCTGGTCGTACATTCCCTGCTTGTAGTAGGCAATGCCAATCAGCAATGAATCTTCGCTTTCGGTGGTTATTCTCGTCCAGTTCTGGGTTCGTATCAGCACCGTGTTTTTCTCGAGCGGTAATACGGGGATCCGCCAATCCGCACTGTCGAGCAGTTCTGCGGCGCGGCCGTATTCCCGCTGGTCGAGGTATATCTTGAGGAGTAGCTTGGTGCGCTCGATTGCGTATCTTGGGTCATTAACCATGTCGACTAGTATGCTGTGTGCTTGTAGAGGGTTTGCTTGGTAAATGCGTGCGGTCTCCCGCAAATACTCGAGTTCCGGGAATTCCTTTATGGCCGGGCGGGGGCATGAGATTACAAACAGGACCGCGACCAAGGCCAGATATTTCATGTTGTCTATTTTAACCGACTATCCAGCACGGTCAAGGGAGAAATACGATCTCGAGTTTTGAATTTCGAATTGCGAAAACAAGAAACGGATTCCGGTTGAAAGAACTGTTGAATCAATGGGGTAGATTCTTGCTGGAACAGGGAGTGTCAATAATTGTATAGTTCTTCAGGCTTGAAGAAGAAATCAATCTCGCGCTGCGGGTTTTCATCGGGTGCCGAGGCATGCACAACGTTCTCGCCCACCGATGTACCGTAAAGGTTACGTACCGTATTGGGGGCGGCTTTCTTCGGATCGGTGGCGCCCACGACCTCGCGCAGCTTGGGGGGCGCGTCAGACGCACTCATGCAAGCGACAACGATTGGGCCCGAAGAGATGAAATTGACTAACCAATCGTAGAAGTCCTTTCCCTTGTGGATTTCGTAGAACTTACCGCCAGTTTCCTTGTCGAGCCAGAGCATTTTCATGGCCATGATCTTAAAACCCGCATCCATGATCTGTTTCAGTATATTGCCGGTCAAGTTTCTCTTCACGGCGTCTGGTTTTATGATTAATAAGGTTTTATCCATGCGCACAGTATAGCCATAGGTTTCTGGTTGTCAAGCCGATGCCGTGATTGAGTCTTGCGATGATTGGTTTGACAGACCGGGTAGTCTGGGTTATAATTCCATGTGAATTCCATGCGTGCCGTCGGTATTCTGATTTTTTTGTGCGTGCTTTGCTGTGTGCGTACCGAAAGGGTCACCGAGGTTATTGATGGCGATACGTTCAGAACCCAGACCGGTCACACGGTGCGCTTACTCGGTATCAACGCGCCGGAGATCAATGATCCGGGTGGCGATATCGCCAAGAACGCCCTGGCTTTTTTGGTAATGGACAGAGATGTTCGTCTGGAAATGGACGTGACCGACCAGGATGATTATGGCCGTCTGCTGAGATATGTATATGTCGGAGGTGATTTCGTGAATGCGGAAATGATCCGAACGGGTTATGCCGAACTCCGATTCTATCCGCCGGATACATTTCACTATCAGGACATGCAGGAACTGGAAAAAATCGCCATAAGGAACCGGCGGGGTCTGTGGGCGTTTCCGGTTTTCCAGGTGTCCGACACGACAAGCACGGTTCTTCCTGGTGCGGAAAAGGCGGACACCAAGGTTGATGTTGTTTCCTGGCGTGATGCCGCCGAGTACTACGGTCAGACAAAGACCGTTGAGGGCAAGATCGTTGCATCAAACAACACCGGCAAGGTGTGTTTTCTCAATTTCCACAAGGACTGGCGGCGCTATTTCACCGCGGTCATCTTTGCGAGCGACTTCAAGAAGTTTCCAGCGCATCCTGAAGATTACTATCTTAACCGCGTGGTGCACGTGAGGGGATTGATAAAGGAATACCGCGGCAAACCAGAGATAATCCTCAAGAGCCCGTCGCAGATCAACATCATCAACTAAAGGGCTTAAAAGGGCAGGAGAGGGCTCAGAGAGGGCGAGGAAGGCTAAATCAAGAAGGCAGGAGAAGGCTCAGAGAGGGCTAAATAGAGAAGGCAGAAAGGGCAGGAGAAGGCTCAGAGAGGGCTACGAAGGGCTTCACTCTACGGTCAAGAAAAGCGATACGGTTTGGTCATTCGGTTTCGACAAACAAAGAACGCCAGACGAATCGCATTTCGAAACCGACGAACAACAAACGGCCTTTATCTATTCACCGATGATTTGGACAACAACCTGGCGGCTTCTGGGTTTATTATCGAATTCGGCGAGTACGACTTGTTGCCAGGTACCCAGTAACAGCTTTCCGTTCTCAAAGGGTATGGTGATCGATGGTCCTTGAAGGGCGGCCCGCAAGTGGCTGAAGCCATTAGCATCACCCCAGGTATCATCGTGATGGTAGTGTCGGTTTGTCGGTACGATCTTCTCGTACAATTCCTGCATATCCTTTATCATGCCGCTCTCGAATTCAAAGGTTGTGATTGCCGCAGTTGAACCAATGTTGAATACGGTGACCTGTCCGGTCTGCAGTTTTGCATGCGCGAGTATATCGGCGAGTTGACCGGTTATATCGATGAGGTCACCAGCGCCCTTTGTCTTGAGATGGATCTTATCGTTCAGTATCTTCATGCTCAACCTCCGGGGTGCAAGAATATCTGCGGTACGTCCTTATCCGGGTGGCGTACTATCTTCACGTCTGCTCCATACACATCTCTTAGAGTCGTTTCGGTGAGTAGGTCGCTCGGTCTACCTTGTGCGAATATCCTACCACCATGCATGAGTATCAGATTCTGACAGTACAGGCTTGCCAGGTTCAGATCATGGTGTACAACCGCGATCGACATGCCACCGGCGTTCAGTTTCTTAAGAAGTTCCATTATCGCAAACTGATGATGCAGGTCAAGGTGACTGGTCGGTTCATCGAGCAGTAGTATGCTGGGTGATTGGGCAAGGGCACGGGCAATAACAACCCGCTGCCGTTCGCCCGAGGATAAAGAATTGATCGGTCGTGTGCGTAGACTGATGACGTTTGCCGCTTCGAGCGCATATTCGACCGCGTGGCGGTCGGCCGCGTCTTCCCGCTGGAACGGGCGTTTGTAGGGGTACCGTCCCATGCCCACGATTTCATTGACCGGAAAATCGAGTGTGAAATGTGTTTCCTGAGGTACGAAGGCGATCTGCTGGGCGATGACCTTGTGTGATTGATTGGTGAGGTTCTTGTCAAACAGCAGAACCGTGCCCTGGTCGGGTTTTAATATGCCACAGAGTAGACGGAGCATAGTTGATTTGCCGGCGCCGTTAGGACCGATTATTCCGAGAAATTCACCCGACCTTACAGACATCGATACGCCGTGGATGATGCGCGTAGTGTTATAATGAAAATCGATCTTCTTAGCTTCGATGGCGATCATTTTCGATATAAATATATGAAGAATGGTACGCCGATCAGCGACGTCACGACGCCAACTGGCAGTTCATACACGGTGACGATGCGGGAAAGCGTGTCCGCAAGTACCAGGAAAGTGGCTCCAAGAATGAACGACGCGCCTAGATTGAACCGGTGTTTGGGCCCGAACAATAATTTGGAGACATGAGGTATTATCAAGCCGACGAAGCCAATCGCGCCCACAATGGAGACAGTCAACCCGACCAGGAGCGCGCTGGAGAAAAAGATGATGAGCGAGAACTTCTGGATGTCGATGCCCAAGCCGGCTGCAGTCTCGGTGCCCTGAGATATGATGTCGAGCTCGCGATGGTAGCGGTATAAGAAAGCGACGATGCCGAGTGAGATTATTATCAGGGCGATTATCATGATGCGATTAGTTGCGTTGATGATGATGCCGAGATACCCCATGAGCAGGTATAGTATCTCATATAGCTCGCGCCCGCCCATGACCATGATGATCATCACCAGGGAAGAGCAGAGGAAACTCAAGACCACGCCGGCGAGGATTAGACGATCCCTCAACATACCTCCCTCAATGCGTGCGACCGTGTAGACGAAGAAACCCACGCCGAGCGAACCAAGGAAGGCGAGAACCGGGCTTATTGCACCGAAGACCAGGATGCCGATCGACGCCCCGAGCGCTGCCCCGGATGCAGAACCCAGGGTATACGGTTCAACCAGCGGGTTGCCGAAAAGACCCTGGAGCAAGCAACCACAGAATGCCAGTATACCTCCGGCAAATACACCGAGTATGACCCGGGACAAACGCAAATGGAAAATGTCTGCGTCCAATGGCGATGGCCCGATCAATATGCCCAAAGTTACGGCCCCGAGAAATACCATACTGATTAGAATTGATTTAGTCATTGATGATTGCTACTAGTTGCTTGAACCCTTGAACCAGACGCGGACCCGGCCGCATCAGATGATCGGGATCCAGGTCCGTGTATACACGATCATTCTTGAGCGCGTTGACCTTGTGCCAGCCGGTTCGGCCGGAGATGTTCTGTGGGTGCAAGACAATGATGATATCGGGATTTCTCATGATAATGGTCTCCTGTCCCACAACCGGATAATCTTTGTCCAGGTCGGCGAAGATATTGGATCCGCCAGCCCGTTCGATAATATCGTTCAGAAACGTCCCGGCACCGACCGTAATGATCGGTTTAGGTGAGATCTCTACGTAAACCGTCTTACGGTTTTCAGAGACGACCCTTTCCAAGTTGCTGCTCATGTAAGTGACGAGCGAGTCTGCTTCTTTTCTCCGGTTCAACATCGCACCGAGCATTGAGATTTCCTGATATATGTCGGACAATGATCCGGGTTTGCTGACAAAGGTTTTTAGGTTGAGCTTGTCGAGTTCTTTTTTTATGCGTATCTGCTCGGGCAGATTGACAATTATGAGGTCGGGTTTGAGCGCGACGATGCGCTCAAGGGAAGGATGAGAGAAATTACCGACTTTGGTTATCTTTTTTGCCGGCGCAGGGAAATCGCAGAATGTTGTGACGCCGACGATATTATCTTCGGCTCCAAGACTGAAGATAATTTCGGTCACGGCCGGAGAGAGCGATACAATTCGATAGCCATCACTCTTCGGTTTTCGGGCGCAGAAATTCGCTGCGAGTATCGATGATAAGAGTACAAATGTAAATATCCTTCGGATGGAGGACATTGAAGATGGCTATTTATTTTTCGCTTTTGCTGTTTTACGAGCCAGGTATTGTTCCCATTGCTTTGCGTAGTCTATCTGCTTGGACCCGGTGACTCCTTGTTGCTCGATGTACTCAGTGAAACGGGCCAGGACTCTTCTCTCATGCTCATGGTTCCAGTAGATCAACGGCAGGCCGATCACGATCACGTAGCCGATCAAGAATAAAGACCCGTAACCGAGCGCCAGCGATGCGATCAATAAGGCAACGCTCAGGTAGAAATCGCGGCTGGCGTTATGATTAACGGTTTTTTTACGGGATACTACCTGCCGTCTGTAGATCGACAAGGCCAGGATTATCAGGCCGACCAAGTTGATGAAGGGATAAAGGCCGATTTGATTGCGGGGCCACCATATGATCGTGGCGATGCCAATGACCAGGGCTGAGTAGAAGAACAAGGCAAACAAGGCGCGCGGTAGCCAGAAATACACGGTATCGGGGATGAAGCCTGATTGAAAGAAGATGTTCTTTTGGTAGTATTCATACGCGAGCCATATGATCAGAACCATTGTGTAGATATAGGGCATTACCCAGTTGCCAAACGGTCTGAGGCAATTATAGAAAAACAGTGCCGAATAAAGACACACAAACAAGACCCAAGCAAATCGTTTCCAATTAAATTTCATTTTATTCCTTTATATAGTAATAGTCGTAAATGCGTTGACCTGTGCTTTCATCGGGCAGGAGAACATCATTTTCTGCCTTGATTTCTCCCCATGTCATGAGATTGTTAGAGGCGCGCGTTTCGGATATCTCTTCATCGGTCATTCTGGCCCTCCTGAATTTCGTCTCGAAGGCGATGCAATCGAAGAGCTCGCGCAGGTTCGTGGAATCCGCGTCAAGTATTTTGAGGATGAGGTTTTCTGGATAGAGTATTACATTAACCGCATTCTTGCTGGAGATACTGGAGAAGAGATGTTCGTCTAAGGGGCCACCCAGGTGGATCTTGCGACCAAGTTCCTGGTCCACCTTACTTGTGAAATCTTGTATCATTCGCCGGCGGGTCGTGTCGATTATTGGATTTAACGGCGCCATGCTCGTGTCGGACAGCATCCGGTTATTGATCTGAAAACTAATCAGAGTCGGTTCTAGGTCGAGTAGAGAAGGGTCAATGACCCAGAGTATGTCACTTCGTTCCCGCACAAGGGTTAGCTGGACCTGGTCCTCAATAGTTAAGGATTCATTGCTGGCAGCGAACATGGCGAACCGGATACCTTCTAAATTCGTAATAGCATAACCCGCTGCTTTCGGAATACCAAAGAAATTCTGACCGCGGGTCACTGTATCGGTGATCACGAAATCGATTTCCAGAGCATTGAGCAATTCATCCAAGCCGGCACGATAAAGGAAGTG
>JASFEK010000006.1:0-22960 GCA_050124875.1 Caldifarciminota bacterium
TCAGCGTATCATCATAGGACACGCTGCGTGCTTCGTTGTCAAAAAAGATATTGCTTTCTCGCTGGTAACCGCTTTCATTGATGCGTTCGCGGTAAAGACGCGGGATGAGTCCTTCTGTACTTGTGTAGACCTCGATCGTGTCATCGATTGAGAACAGAAAACGCAGCGAATTCGTAGAGTTCAAAACCGAGCTGATCAAATAGCAGTGGGTTCCCCGATAGGTCAAGGTATCCTCTACTTCTAGTGTCATACTCCCTAGATTCAGGAATGAAAACTTCGCATCATACTCAAGCCTCTCCCCCAACGTGAAACTCAGGAGCAGTACCGCAACGATCATAATACTAGTTTGTTCAATCTTTCGATGCGTCTATCGATCGGCGGGTGAGTAGCGAACATGCTCGCCACATCCATCCGGTCCTTGCCAAAAGGGTTGGCAATGAACAGATGGGCATTTGCATCCGAGGCACGCTTCATCTTGTCTCCGGCATCACGCAGCTTGGCCAGCGCCTGGGCCAATCCCTGGGGATAACGCGTTATGTAGGCGCCAGAGGCATCGGCCAGATACTCACGCTGTCTTGAGATCGCTGCCCTGATCAGCGCAACAAAGATGGGCGCGAAAACCGCCAACACCAGACCGATCACCAGAAGGACTATGCCTGCCTGACCGCCACTGCGCCGGCTACGTCTTCGCCCACCCAAGAACATCGAACGCAGAAAGAAATCACGCAAGAGAATGATCAAACCGCCGATCGCCGCCACCACGGTCATGAGCAAAATATCGTAGTTGCGGATATGTGATATCTCATGAGCGACGACACCCTGCAGTTCCTGACGGTTCATGATCTCCAGAAGCCCGGTCGTGACGGCTAGTGATGCATTTTGAGGATTCCTTCCCGTGGCAAACGCATTCGGGGCAGGGCTCGGCGTGATATAAACCTTGGGTTTGGGAATACCCGCCGCGATGGTGACTTCTTCAACAACATTATGTAACATGCGGAATTCATCAGGATCAGCGGGAACCGAACCGGTCGCCTTCAATGCTATTTTATCAGAGTTGTAATACAGGACAATATTGTAGACGATTATGAATACACCGAAGAATATGTAACCACCGAGGCCCCAATCCAGAACCTCGACTACGGCATAGCCCAGGGCACCTAAGAACAGGCTGGTTATTATGATGAATAAGAATGTTTTGCGTTTATTGACCGCGATTAAATCGTACAGAGTCTCGCGCATCAGAACTTAACCCGCACCGCCTCTTTCTCCTCAGCCGGGGCCTCGAAGAATTCACGTGCCTTAAAACCGAACATCGAGGCAATTATTGTCTGTGGGACTTTCTGAATCGTTGCGTTGTAGTCCATGACTACATCGTTGTAGAACTGACGGGCAAATGCAATCTTGTTTTCGGTAGCGGTCAATTCTTCCTGCAATTTCATGAAATTCTCATTGGCCTTCAATTGAGGATAGTTCTCAGCGACCGCAAATAACGTTTTCAGCGTTGCCGTCAGCATGTTATTCGTTTCTGCCGCCTCTTTGGGGCTCTGCGCGCCCATTGCCCGGGAACGCAACTCGGTGACCTTTTCCAGCACCTCTTTTTCATGTGCTGCATAGCCCTTAACAGTCTCGACCAGGTTTGGGATCAAATCGTAGCGCCGCTTCAGCTGAACATCAATCTGCGCCCAGCCGTTGTCCACTCTCGTTCTCTTAACAACGAGGCTGTTGTATATGAGGATAAATGCCAGCACAATGGCAGCAATGATAATTATCAGCAGTATCATCTTACCTCCATAGAATTATTCTACACAGATTCATCTTTTTGTCAAGTTAGGCCTGTAACTAAACTTAAGCCTTGACTAAAATTGGAATATTCGTATAATTGCCATAGAGATATGATAAACCGTACTATTAAAGGCTACGAAATAAAGCAACTTATCGCAACCGGCGGTATGGCAGCGATATACCGCGCGGTCAATGCCACAACGGGCCAGACAGTCGCGATAAAGATATTGCACGGCCATCTTGCCCAGGACAGGGATTTTATAACCCGATTCGAGCGCGAAGCCAGGGCTGCGGCCGATCTGAAACATGACAATATCATTGATGTCATAGGTTACGGCGAGACCGAGGGCGTGTACTATATCGCCATGGAATTCGTCGAGGGCAAGAGCCTGAAAGAGCTCATCAATGCCGTGAAGTTCATGCCGCATGATATCGCTCTGGCCATTGCCTATGAGATATGCCGGGGAATCGAGCATGCCCATCAGAAAGGCGTTGTCCACCGGGACATAAAGCCAGCAAACATACTGATCGCCAATAGCGGCCTATTGAAGATCACTGACTTCGGCCTGGCCCAAGCCCAGGATCTGACTTCGATCACGGTCACCGGAGCAATTGTTGGTACGCCAGCATACATGTCACCCGAACAGGCGGCAGGGAAGAAGATCGACACCCGGTCGGACCTGTTCTCGCTGGGGGTGGTACTCTACGAAATGATCACGGGCAGCAAGCCCTTTCAGGGCGAAAGCTACTCCTCGGTCATCCACGCAATCCTCACCATACCGGCGCCTAAGCCGACCAACGTCAATCCCACGGTGAGCGAAGAGGTCAGTAATATCCTCCAGAAGATGCTCCAGAAAGATGCTGATAAACGTTATCAGAACGTCAACCAGGTCAGTGATGACATCTACGGCTATTTCAAGGCACAGAGCGTCGAGGTACCCAGTAAACAGATTGGCGCGTTCATAAAGGACCCTGAGCGCCTGGCAACGAACGCCGTACAACGGGAAAAAGACAAGCATTTGAAACGCGCGCTCTACTACACGACCCTCGGCAAGACGAATATCGACGACGCGATACGCGAATTCGTCAAAGTGCAATACCTGGACCCTGATAACACACAGGCCAAAGCCCACCTAGCTGAACTACGGCGCAAGCGGAAGGTGCATAACGCGAACAAGAAGAGACCGACCCCTGCACCACGCCGGAGTACTATCTTCAAGATCGCGCCAATATTCGGGGCATTATTCGTCATTATTGTTTTCGCCGCGGCTATATACCGGAACTATTACAACAACCGGGCAAAACCGGCTACCTACGGGCTGGTGAGTGTCACATCCAGCCCGAAAGGTGCGGCACTTTACCTTGACGAACGCGACCTGAAACTGCAGACACCAGCCAGCATCGATAGCATCCCGGCGGGCGATCATACAC
Organism: Caldifarciminota bacterium; assembly: GCA_050124875.1. GTDB lineage: Bacteria > Hydrothermota > Tepidihabitantia > SM23-42 > SM23-42 > SM23-42. The sequence continues at coordinate 3,214 of JASFEK010000006.1, forward strand.
TCGAAGTCCGCAAGGAGGGCTACAAGCCCTACAAAAGGAATCTTCTGATGGAACCGGGCGACAGCATCACGGTCGATGCTTCACTCATCCGGGTGACTCCGACCATCGACATGGGCAGCATCGCGATTGATTCGAAACCCAGCGGTGCGCAAGTATTCATCGACGGCGTCAACACAGGATATGTTACGCCCTGTACCATTGACGAGCTGAGTACGGGCCCGCACAAGGTCAAGATCAGCAAGCGCGGTTATCAAACCGTACAGTTGGCGCGCACGATCCTTAGCGGCCAGACGGCCAAGATCGCCATCAACCTAGCAAAGCAGAGATCTTCCGTGCGGACGAGTTCTCAGAAATCATACTTCAAGATCAATGTCGATCCCTGGGCTAAGATTTATATTGATGGTAAGTACATTGATACAACGCCGATCGCAAAGGCAATCGCAGTGCCATCCGGCAACCATATGGTCCGGCTCGACAACCCGGGGTTCGAACCCTGGCAAAAACGTATAAACTTCAAACCCGGACAAACCGTTTCCATGGATATCAAACTCAGTCCTTTTGCCGGCCACCTCAAAATCAGTGTCCGGCCATGGGCTGATGTGTACATCGACGGGAAGTTTCACGAAACAACACCTATTGCTGAAGCAATCAGGCTCCCGGCTGGCCGACATACTCTGAAATTGATCAATCCATCTTTTCTCGCCCACGAAGAAGTAATCACGGTCGTGGCAAATCAGACAATTAAGAAGTCTGTTGAGTTAATCCCCAAGTAAGGAGGTTACATGGCAAGGCTAATGAAAGTATTGCTCGTGAGTTCTATAATGACGGGAGTTGGATTTACGCAGACCGTCACCCGCGACTCCCTCGAGGTCATGCTCGGCAAGGCAAAGAACCATTACTACAATGGTGAATACGAATTCGCCATACGAGAACTAGAAAGTGCCCAGATGTATTTGAAGCAGTTGAAGCAAACCGATCAGGTAGAAGCCTACAAGTTTCTTGCCTTCAGCTATGTCGCCTTTGGCGACCGTGCCAAGGCCAAAACGCAATTCCAGAAGGCACTGGCGCTGGACCCGGAACTCGAGTTGGATCCCGCGACCGTATCACCAAAGATCATTAAGGTCTTTGAAGAAGCTAAGGCCGAAATGGCAGTTGCACCGGTGACCGAACCGGTCGAACCACCCGAACGTGTCGCCGAGCACGAGATCAGCGGATTTGATGCAACAATAAGGTCCTGCTGTGTCGGCGGCTGGGGCCAGATGTACCGTGGCGAAACGAGCAAAGGCCGGAAGATGATGATCGCCTGGGGCGTGACCGGCGCTGCAACGCTCGTATCGTGGATCATAACGAGCAACAAGGAAAATGCATACAAGGATCTGCGCTCGATACAACCCGAGGACTTCGACGACGCCTACGAGGAATACAAGCTCTGGCTCAATGTCGCCGCCGCAAACACCGTCGTATTCCTCGGTGTTCACGCTTACAACCTCTTCGATATCATATTTCACAAACCCAAGACCCGTACGTCTCTGAACGAAACAGAACGCGGTTTCTTCTGCGACGCAAATCCCAACCGGGTGCAGGTCGGCTATAAATTGAGTTTCTAGGGAGGACATAATGAAAACACTTTCAATAACGATTATTCTGGTATTGCTCGCCGTAATCACCTGCATTGAACCGGACCGGAACGCGCACTATGATCCTAACAACCCTAATAAACCTTCGCTGTACGGCTACACGCGTAATTACGAATGGTCGCCTTTACCAGGCGCGACCGTTGAACTTAGACAGGGCGGTGATGTGAAGTACAGCACCATGAGCGATAATGATGCCTGGTTCGAATTTCCGGAAATCAACCCCGGCATATATGAGCTGTACGGGGAGGCTGAGTACTACAATCCCTGCGTGGACACCGTATACCTTTGCGCTGGATGCCGTGACACGATCGATGTCCATTTCCAGGAGCTGTACTTCCATTTTGACAATGAAGCTCCGGGCACCCAGGAACCCTTTGGCTTTGCACAGGTCTTCGGTTCCTGGCAGGTGCAGGAAGATAATACCGAGCCGGATTTGCATTCGACCCCGAACGTTTACAATGCGGTACATGATGGCTCAAGTGCTCCGTTCGCCCTCGCGCTGCTCCGGGATACACTGGAAGATTTCTTCATGAGTACCAGCATAAAGGTACTCGGTCCATCCAGCAACTGGCACGCAGGGCTTATACTCAGATATCAGAGTGAAATCGATTACTATGTGATTCAGTTGCTGCCCGGCGCGTTATCCCTGATGAAAATGCAGAATGGAAACCTCACCCAGCTGGCAACGAGCACATCATATACCTTTGCCCCTGACACGTGGTATTACATCGCAGCCTACCTGCACGAAAACAAGATCAAAATATACCTGGACCACGACGAGATCTTCGAGATTTACGACACGTCTTCACCGTTCTATTCCGGGTTAGCCGGGCTCTGGCTGTATACCAGTGAGCCGACCGGTTCAGCCACGGCGCACTTTGACGATGTATACCTGTGGCCTTAGCAGATCCGTGACCGATCCGGAGTAACTGACCTGTGACCACCTTCTTTGTCCACAAGCCCGATGATGATACGCAGGTCGTCAAGCTGGAAAAGCCGCGTATCACCTTGGGCCGCCGCGCGGACAACGATATCGTGCTCGATGACATGTTCGTATCACGCAAGCATGCCGAAGTAGAGAAAAAGGGCGTCTTTCACTACATCCGCGACCGGCAGAGTCGCTACGGCACCTTTGTTAATGGCAGCCGCATTACCGAAACGCGCCTTGACTACGGCGACGAGATCCAGCTGGGCAACACCTTGGTCACGTTTGTCGACGAAGACAAATTGGATCAGGTACCGACCCCCAAGAAGGCATCACGGGTTCTTGGCCACAAGGTTGACGTCCTGGCGCAAATTGAATCGATCAAAGTCGACCTGAACAAGGGGATAAACAAAGAAGGAATATTAAAGTCACTCGACGAAATCCAGCACTACTTCAAACAATACCAGGATAATCTAGTGGAATCAGAGAAGATGAAGGAAATTGCTTCGACCCTGTGTGAAGTCGGAAAGATCATCAACTTTGTGTTTGACCTGAATGTCCTCTTGAACCTGCTCATGGATCTGGCGATCAAGATCCTTCAGGCACGCCGCGGTTTCATCATGCTCCACGACAAGGAGTCGAACACGCTGAAGGTCAAGGTCGCCCGTAACATGGGTGGTGAACTCGATACCACGAAACTCGATGGGATCAGCCAATCCATTGCCTGGTATGCATTCAAGGAAGGGCAGATGGTGAACACCGAGGACGCGACCAAGGATGAACGATTCATGACTCAGGAAAGTGTTATCAGCTACGCGATTGGTTCGGTCCTTTGCGTACCGCTGGTCTCCAAGGAGAAGGAGAAAATGGGCATCATTTATTTGGACAATCCGGTTGCCCATAAGAAATTCGACCGCGACGATATCGATTTCATGATCTCATTCTCCAACCAGGCCGCGCTTGCGATCGAGAACGCCCAGCTCTATGCACAGGTAAAGGAAGAGGAGCGGATCCGTGACCGTCTGCAACGCTTCTTCTCGCCCAACGTTGTGCACCGAATAATGTCCGACGAAAAAACAGTGTCGTTGGGCGGAGAAAGCCGCGCCGCGACCATTCTCTTCAGCGACATCCGCGGTTATACATCGCTGACCGAGAGGATCCATGCCCTGACGTCGGTGGAAATTCTCAATGATTTCCTGAGCAGTATGTCCGAAGAGATATTCCTTCATGAAGGGACCCTAGACAAATACATCGGGGATTGCGTCATGGCGATCTTCGGTGCACCGATGAGCCATGAGGACGACGCTTTGCGCGCGATCAAGGCGGCCATTGGCATGAAGAAACGAGTTGGGCAACTCAAGGAACAATGGCATGACAAGCTCGACGTATCAATACGCGAGTTGTTTGAGATCGGCATCGGTATTCACACCGGCGAGGTGATCGCGGGGAATATCGGCAGCATCAAGAGAATGGAATACACCGTAGTCGGCACCGCGGTCAACCTGGCTTCGCGTTTAGAAAATACGGCCAAGCCCGGGCAGATACTGATAAGCCGTTCCACCTATGCATGCGCGCGCGAATTCATCGAAGTGAAAAAACTCCCTCCGATCGAGCTGAAAAACATCAGCCGACCGGTCGAGGTATATGAGGTAACCGGGCTCAAGACCTAGCCCGGGGTCAAATCTTCACACTTCACAACCACACCAAGAATCGTAATCCCTGGGATTTCTGCCAAGACTAGAAAAGGCAAACTCTGTGAATTGTGGCGATTTAACCACATCCGTGGTCTACTTAAGTCTTGACAAAATATCTGTTTTATGTAATATTTGCCAATGATTATACTACTTATGATCGGGCAGATCATTTCGACGACCAAAACCGGCAATGTACTGTTCACGAACATCCCGGCGGTCGAAGCCACCAAGGCACCGAGTATAGAGGCCATCTGCACTGATTATGACCATATCATAAAACATTACTGCCAGCTATATGATGTTGATAAGGAACTGGTGAAAATCGTCATCAAGAAGGAGTCGGAATTCAATCCGCGTGCGGTCTCAAGCAGCGGTGCCATCGGCCTGATGCAGCTGATGCCGGAAACCGCTCGTGGCTTGGGCGTGAAAGACCCCTACAACCCACGCGAGAATATCAAGGGCGGCGTCAAGTACTTAAGCTACCTATTCAGTTTGTTTGGAGAAGACCTTGAACTGGTTCTTGCTGCCTATCACGCCGGGCCAGGTATCGTGCGGCGGCTCAACCGGGTGCCTGAGATCCCGGCGACCCTGGATTATGTTGACTATATCATTTCACGGTACGGACGGGGCCGGAAAAAGAATCCAGTATACTTCTCGCTGACTGATGAAGGCACACCGTTTTTTACCAATCTTCCGAGATAAATACTAAACCTTACGGGCAACGACACCAACAGAAAGCACGGTAAAGAGGAATAGTCTCTTCCTTCTCAGCCGGTGCTGTAGCCTGTAGAAGCTTTTGGTCAGCGAACCCAGGTACTGCGGATACATCGGCAATTTGATCCTGAATTTCGTCAGTATCTGCCTCAACATCTTGTACCATATGCCCGGTCTCGACCAATCCCCGTATGCGGCAACCGGTTGCAGTCCTAATTGGCGCAAGAGCCTGGACAGTGATACGAAGGTAAATTGCCGCTCCCAGCCGCCAAACCATAGTCCCAGACTGATAAGGACATGCTTGATTATCGTATAGACATGAAACGTCTGCGGAACATCAACGATCAACAGGCCGCCGCGCCTCAAGATCCGAAGATTCTCCTGTAAGAGAATATAGGGCGACCGGAAGTGTTCTAGCAGACCTTGATGGAATACAACATCAAAGGTCCCGTCGCGGAATGGGCAGATCCGGCCATCACCCATAACCAGCCGCACGCCGTCGGCCTTGGTAAGCATACGAATCAGGGTTAGGCTCTCATCCGAATAATCCAGAAGCGAAACATCAGCACCGAGCTTCTGCATTCTCAGACCATCGCGCCCAGTGCCCGCACCGACCTCAAGAATCCGCTTGCCTCCGATGCTGATGATGTTGGTCAGTTCCTTGACGATGTTTGTTACGGGTGGGTAGATCGCATCCGGGTGCTTACCGGCCCAGAACTTGTCCCAGACTTGCCTTTCTTCGCTACTCTTTTCTATTCTTAACCGACCCCTTTGGGCAGTTGATCGATGACCAGCTGCACACTCGTTCGCCGTGCCTTGTGATAGTTGTTGTAGCTCGAGAATTCATACTGTCCGGGTTCTTTGACTATTTCCCTTATCACGGGCAGCGAGTGAATATGCTCGAGGCGTTCATTCAGGTCATCCACACTCTCGACGATCTCGGCATCGAAGCTCTGGCTCCACACCGTGCCTTCGCGCTTCTTATACTCGTTATACTTACGTGCAAAATTCCCCTTTATCAGTTTCATGATTTTGGAAATCGAAAACATCTTGCTCGGCTGTATGATCAAATAGAACGAATCAGGTAGAATTAAGTAAGCGTATATACTATAGTTCAACATATAGCGGTGATAGCCAATCGAGAGCAAGAGGAATCGTGCCCAATGGGGATCGCCGAGGATCTCGAGACAGTCCTTCGTTGTTGTCCATATGTCGTAAATTGCCCCTGGTTTGATGATTCTCTTGGTCATTCCTCCCCCTTATCCAAGAAGTTTTTCCAACGTAGCTTCGTCTAAACTCTTCACGATCTGCGTGATCAATTTTAAAACGTTATCATAATCTTCGAGGGAAATCACACTCGCCCCGGAATGCACATAACGGGTCGGAACCCCCAAAGCCAAACACGGAACGCCGAACTTCGTAATATGGATCGTGCCGGTGTCATAGCCACCCCTGATCGCTGAAAGATGATAAGGTATTTTATGATTTTCGGCAAGCCCGCAGACGAATTCCCGCAATTTCACGTGCGGGATCATGGTCGAATCGTGTATCAAGATCGCGACTCCGCCACCTAACCGCTCCGCGGCATCGCCACCGTTGCCCGGTGTATCGCGGCTCATGCTTACGTCCAGCGCAAAACCGATATCCGGTTCGATCGTGTACGCCGAAGTCCGCGCACCGCGCAAACCAACTTCTTCCTGAACCGAGCCAACCAGGTATACTGTATTTGGGTGGTCTATTTCAGCGAGATTGTCCAAAAGGTTAACGAGTAATGCGCAGCCGACACGATCATCCCATGCCTTACCGAGCAGGAGATCCTTGTTAGCCAACAATTCAAATCCGCCCTCGGGTATGATTGGATCGCCTGGCCGTATCCCGAGTTTCTCCTTTGGATCGTACCCCTTCGCCGCGCCGACGTCGATGTACATATCCTTTATCTCCGGCATCTTTTTCCGCTCTTCAGGCGTGAGTTCATGAATCGGTTTGAATCCAACCACGCCCGGTATGTCCTCGCCCTTTCGTGTCTTGATCCTGACCTTCAGTCCTGGAACATTACCTGGCCACCAGCCACCGATGGATAAGAATTTAACGAACCCTTCCTTGGTGATCTCCTTGACCATGAACCCGATCTCATCCATATGGGCGGAAAACATTATCTTTGGCCGTTGGCTGGATCCCTGCTTGCGTGCAATGACACTGCCGATACGATCTCGGCTTATTTCAACCCGCTTGCCGAAATGCTTCTTCAGGATTCCCACGACATCATCTTCATAACCCGAAATCCCGAACGCCTCGCTCAATTCCTGTAATAACTTCGTACGCTCCATCTTTCCTCCTCACACATCCAGGTTTTCAACATACCGGGCATTTTCCTCGATGAATTTGCGGCGTGGCTCAACCTCACCGCCCATGAGAATGGAGAAGAGCCTGTCTGCCTCGGCCGCGTCCTCCATCGTTACTTTCTTCAGAACCCGTTTTTCTGGATCCATTGTTGTCTGCCAGAGTTGATCAGGGTTCATTTCGCCCAGACCCTTGTAGCGCTGGATATCGTACTTCTTCTCGCCGCGTTTCTTAAGGAAACGCTGCAGTTCTTCATCGGAAAACAAATACTCACTGGTTTTGTCATAACGTAGACGGTACAGCGGCGGTTGTGCGATGTAGATGATACCTCCTTCAATCAAATCCTTCATGAATCTGAAGAAGAAGGTAAGCAACAGGGTCCGGATATGCGCCCCGTCAACATCGGCATCGGTCATGATAACAACTTTCTTGTAACGCACCTTGGAGATGTCAAACTCATCCTCACCAATCCCGCAACCAATTGCCGAGATCAATGTCCTTATTTCGTTATTGCTCAGGATCTTATTCAAACCGCTCTTCTCGACGTTCAGGATCTTACCGCGCAGCGGCAGTATTGCCTGGAATCTCCGGTCCCTGCCCTGCTTGGCACTGCCTCCGGCCGAATCACCCTCAACGACGAATATCTCGCATTCTTCAGGGTTACCCGAAGAACAATCGGCCAGCTTGCCCGGCAACGTCTCGCTGTCGATCAATGATTTACGCCGTGTCAGTTCCCTTGCCTTACGCGCTGCCTCCCTTGACCTTGCCGCCGATACAACCTTACCCATAACCACGTTCGCCACCCTCGGTGTTTCCTCGAGGAATGACGAAAGTTTTTCATTCACCAAAGACTCGACCGCACCCTTGGCTTCGGTATTACCCAACTTGGTTTTGGTCTGACCCTCAAACTGGGGGTTCTTGATCTTCACCGACACGACCGCCGTCAAGCCTTCGCGCGTGTCTTCACCGGTCAGCGAAAAATCATCCTTTAGCTGATTGTGACGCCGGGCATAATCGTTCAGTGTACGGGTCAGAGCCGACTTGAATCCGATCAGGTGGGTACCACCTTCGTGGGTATTGATCGTGTTGGCAAAAGTAAATATGTTCTCGAGATAGCTATCATTATATTCCATGGCCACCTCGATGTCCATGTCTTCTTTCCGCTCGGCAAAATAGACGGGTTTATGCAATCTGGTGCGGCCCGAATCCAGGTATTTCACCAGATCGAGGACACCGCCCCGAGATAGGTACCTCTCCTTGGTCTGTGTTGTCTTGTCTTCGAGATCAATCTTCAAACCCTTATTAAGAAAGGCCAGCTCTCTGAGCCGTTGCCCGACGATCGCCTTCTTGAACTCCACCTTCTTGAAAATTCCCGGGTCGGGCTTAAATACTATTTTGGTTCCGGTCTTCTTGGTCTTACCCCGAGTCTTGACCGGCGTTTTGGGCTCTCCATACTGGTAGCTCTGATAATAGATCTTTCCGTTCCGGTATACTTCCACTTCCAGTTTTTCGCAGAGGGCATTGACGGCCGATACACCCACGCCGTGCAGACCGCCGCTGATCCGGTAAACCTTATCATCGAATTTGCCACCCGCATGGAGCATGGTCATCACCACCTCCAGTGCGGATTTTTTCTGCGTCGGATGCATATCCGTGGGTATGCCGCGGCCATTATCTTCAACCTCAACGGTCTCGTTATCAATCGTAACCTTTATGTGATCGCAGACTCCGGCCAGAGCCTCATCAATTCCGTTATCAACAACCTCGAATATCAGATGATGCAACCCGCGTAGGCCAACATCACCGATATACATGGCCGGCCGTCTCCGCACGGCTTCAAGACCCTTGAGAACTTGAATCTTTGACGCATCATAACGCTGAGCATGCTTGTTCTTTTCCTTTAGCGCATCCTGCTTGGCAGCACGTTCAGTTTTTCTTTTCACGCTGTCTCCTTGTCATCGGGGCATTTGATATCATGAATCTAACATCCTTGATCCTGGCATCCAACTTTCTGACCTTCTTTAGTATCTCGGACTTCATCATGAACAGCTGACTCTGCCAGACCGGGTTATCGACCGTTACAAACAGGTTTTCCGAATCCACACTCACCGCCTTTGCATGACGTGCAATGTTCGGACCGACGATATCTTCCCATTTATCGACAACCTGCCAGTTGCGTACCTTGCCGCCGATGTTCATATCCTTGAGCACGCGCGGAACTATCCTGCTTATGCGTTCAGGAAACTTCAATGACACCCCTTTCGATATTGAAGAAGCGGCCCGCCTTATGCTTATCCGGCAAGGAAGATGGCATCTGCGTGCTGGCATAAAAAACTTGTCCCTGCAATAGATTCAGCAATATCTCTTGTTTCTTTCCGTCGAGTTCGGCACTCGTCTCATCGAGCAGAAGGATCGGCCGCTCGCCCTTGGATTGATAGAGCATCTCTGCCTCGGCGAGCTTGAGCGAAATCGAGGCCGCACGTTCTTCGCCTTCTGATGCATAATGCTGCATTGCCCGGCCGCTTATCGAAAACAGCAAATCATCACGGTGTGGCCCGATAACTGTCTGACCGAGTGCCATTTCTTTACGCCTGACTCGTTTCAAGGCATCCTGGTTCAATTCCATATTCTTGCAGCAACTCTGATAGTCAACATCAAATTTCTTCAAACTGAAATTGGTACTGAATTCCCTAAATCTCGTTCTCAATTCGGGCAGTCTAGCCGCTCGTTTTCGGTATATCTCATTGCCGCGCTCTATCAGCTGCTCGTCCAACACATCAAAGAGCTTATCGCTCCCGTTTTCACTCAGCGACTGCAGAAATCTATTTCTCTGACGCACGATCTTGCGGTACTCGATCAAATCCGCAACATAGGCGGGCGACAGCTTGGCAATCGCCCAATCCAGAAAGGCTCGACGCTTGGATGGCGCACCCCGCACGATCCAGATATCATCGATCGACATAATAATGACACCAAGCCAGCCAATGAAATCGCTGATCCGGGGCACATTATTACCTCCCAGGGTTATCTTTTTCCGGTTCTGGTCGAGAAAGACCGTGGCATTTCGATCCTCATCCGCCACTGCTTCGACCCTCAGGAAATCCGCATCAAAACGAATGAGGTTTCGGTCTTCATTTTCTCTGAATGAGGACGCATTTCCCGCGTAGAAGATGGCTTCGAGTAGATTGGTCTTGCCAGCACCATTGTCACCAATTACGTAGTTGAAATCGTCCGCGAACTGAATCTCCGCATCCGCCAAGTTACGGAAACCCTGGTATAGAATATGTTTAAGTACCATGTATTTCTACACTTAATTATATACGAAAAACTCCAGAAGTCAAGTAAAACACCTAGGCTTAAATCGGTATTGATGGGGTAATGCCGAAGAATATTCGTGCTGTTCCCGATTCGTTGAGGGCAATGCCCAGCCGCGGTACGAGGTGCAGGAATCCGAACCCCACCTTGACTTCGAGCCTCAGCTCGGCGCCCACTGAGTAGTGAACCTCCCCTTCCTCGATTCGGGCATAGTCGGCAAATATAATCCAATAAAGGTCTTCGAAGTAAACGTTCGGATTCCAGAGTCCTTTGCGCAATTTACACAGACGATGAACATACTCCGTGCTCAGCACCAATGCCCGTCGCGAATGGATAGCATCATAGCCGCGGATCGTGAAATCGGGAATCTCAGGATTGTGCCGGTCAACATACGCCTGACCCAGTATACGGTACTCCCCACCGCAGAGATACTGGCGCATGTAGAGGGACATCTGCTGGGCACTGCGGTGTATGTCCGAGCCCCATGCCTGCCGCTCAAACGGGAATGAAAAGCTTGCCGCAAAAGCAGTGTAGGGGTAGTTGAGCCTGATTTCGCATCCGGGCGAGTATTCCACACGCGTCAAACCATCAAAGAGACGACCTGCCAGCGACAGATTCAAACTGGAAAACCCATATTCCAGGCTCAGAAACGCGGGAAAAGCTACTTCGTATTCAAATGAATTCCGGTAATCATAGAAGCACGATATGTCCAAGGGTGCAAAGAACCGGGACTGCCATATCAGGTTGAAACCCATCTCCTCTTCACCGGTCTCTTGATAGAGCAGTCCACCATACAAATTCTCATCCGTAGCATCCCCGCCCAGAAAGAACAAACCGTATGCCCATGTGCTGAGATCACGCTTCACGGGCAATGCAAATGGCAAGCGTACTGATGGCACGAGGGTCTTCATGACATCAGCGTACCCACCCTCTTTTATTTCCAATTTTGTGTTCTCAAGATCCGGCCTTTCTGATGGTGTAGTTTCAAACCAGTGATATACCTTCGGACAAAACTCGGTCTTGTAGATATCAAAACCTTGCCTTGACATACCCTTGAAATATAGCGTGTCCGCGATTATGACACCGTGTTCGGCATAGCCGGTGCTCGTGAGCCTATGCAGCTCATTCGTATGCAGATCATACCGGTAAAGACTATATACCTTGCCGTAATTCCCGGTGAACACGATCGCATCATCAATCAGGTCAATACTACCCTCGATCCACGGTGTTGTGACCAGGGGCGCCAGCTCCTGGTCTTCCAGGTTCACCAGGTATATATTCCAATTCTCATAATCATCACGTGCAACGGCCACAACATGATCTTCATTTGCGTCGAGCTCACCGACCAGCAATTCACTGTCGAGAAGCATGACACGCTCACTACCATCATAGACCCACAGCTCTGAACCGAATCCGTGCAGCTTATCTCTACTATACATGACCCTACCGTCCGGTAGAATGCAGAAGGCGCGTATGTCGTCGGTCAGCAGAATCCGGTCACCTCCCGTGGCCAGGTTCTTCTCATGCAGATTTGACACAATACCAAAACCACCGTAGTATACATTTGCATACCCACGGGCGAACTCACGGGTAGTATAATAAAGATTCCCGCTCGCATATCTCATCGGTGTACTGACCGTGGAGTTCAATGACACAAGCACACGCTCCTTAGAAATGGATGGGTCAAATTCCATGATTCGCGTCATGCTTCGCTGCACAAAACCATCAACCTTGACCGGTATATACCGGACATAGTAGATCTTCCCGCCGGCCTCACACAGCGAATAGACATACCAGCCCGCATCCGTTATTCTTGTGCCGGTCGGTTGCCAGCCAACGTAGCGGCCCTTTTCATATTCCTGCCATTCCCGGAAGAGTCTGACAAATGTACTGCCATAAGTATGACGCGCCGCGATATCGAGACCCGAGAAAGGAAAGACTGCAGAAAGCGGAGCCCAGAAATAACCGCCGTACCGGCGAAAGAACTCAGCGAATTTCTCTTCGCCGTATTTCTGAGCCAGAAAAGCAAAAAACTCACCACCGTACAGATAGTACGTGCCAAAAGGATAATCGTGTGGTGTGTTCGTAGCCTCGACGACCGACGGCATGGCTCGGTCGAATACGCGGGCACCGACATAGCTATCGAAGAACCCATCATTCAGACGCCCCTCGTAGGGACTTTGCTGAGATTCGCTGTATACCGTGATACCCTCGATCATCCAGCCGGGAGAGTAGAGATTAGGCGCGAACAGGGACCCGAAGATGTTGGTCAGCACTCTCGACAAACCCCTGGTCTTTGACAGATGAAGCATGTGTGCATACTCATGCACTATCACTGTGCGGTACCAACTCTCCATGCCTTCCATGTGATAGCTGAACCCCGGGGCGTGTGTGAAAATGTGTATGTTGTTGAATACCGGATTGGCAAACCCATTGCTCAGCGCGCCTACGTCCTCGATCACGACCGGAAGCATGCGCTGCATGTCTCCGACTATTTTCTGTACGCTGTCCTTGTAGTATTCCAGATTTTGCAGCGTGTGTAGCGCCTCCCAGCGGTAATCATCCCTATAGATGATAGTGAAATCGTCGGTCTTAAGCGTCTTCCAATTGAACCACGTGCACAGCATCAGTACTGTAAGCAGCATAATCAGTTAGGTTCGCCGCGCTGGTTGTCCCATGGCAAATACGCTCCTAATATCTGTCTTTGATTTCTTGATGATGAATGCGTTGAGATTAACGCGTCTTGCGTGCTATGCGCTGCGGTATTGATGGGTCGGAATGCCTATCAGGTCACGGTACTTGGAAACCGTCCTTCGGGAAATTACTATCCCCTGTCGTCCTAGTTTCTGACTGATCTGAGTATCGGAAAGGGGGGATGACTTATCCTCGTTGTCTACTATCTCCTGGATCTTCTGGAACACTATTCGTTTGTCCGTATCGCCGATCGGTGCATTGAAAAAGAATTTCAGTTTGTGAATACCCTGGGGTGATTCGATATACTTGTTAGCGAGGGCTCGCGAAATGGTCGAAGGGTTAACGCTGAGCTGGCGTGCGAATTCGGTCATCGTGATCGGTCTCAGATGATTGTAGCCCTTTTCGAAAAACTCATGCTGGTATTCAAGTATTGAATCCAATATTCTAACCATGGTTTTTCTGCGCTGCTCAATGGCAATGATCACATGCTGCGCCGCGCGCGCGCGTTGCCTTATGAAATCCAGTTGCTCGCGTGGCACTCCCTTAGGATTCTTCAACACCTCAACATACTGTCGCCGCAACCTGATCCGCGGCATCGTGTCCTCGTTGAGATGTGCTATCAGGCGATCATCCCGCCACCTTATGATGAAATCCGGGGACACGTACCCGGAGGCAACATTGGAATAACGCCAACCGGGCTTGGGATCCAACTTGAGAACCACCTCACGCGCTTTCAGAAACCGCTTCTCATCGATCTGCAAAGCCTTCAGTATTTCACGATGACGGTTACTCTTGATATCCTTCAAATACTCACGAACCAAGGTGCACTCAATCGAATCCTCAGCGCAGCCCAATGCTGCTAGCTGTATCAACAATGGTTCTGTTTTATCACGCCAAGCACATCCAATCGGATCAAAACGCTGTATTCTCTTTATGATGCGTACTACGTCGTTGATATCATACCCTTCGCTCGCAATCTCTTCGGGCGAGGTGGCCAGGTAGCCGTCGTCTTCGATGTTGGCAATAACGAGCCGGGCCAGTTCCAGGTCTTTCTCCTGGAATGCAGTGAAGGCCTGCCTGAGGAGATAATCATTCAGCTTATCACCCCGTGCCGGTACATTGTCCATGGGATCCATTGCATCTGGGTTGCTTTCATGAACCACACTCGGAGCATCCGCGAACAATTCCGCGATGTTGAATTCATTGATTTCCTTCAGATCTTCAGGCGTGTTCTCGTCTTCCGGTGTTTCGTTCTCCTCAGATTCCGAAGTCTCTTCAACCGGGGCCTCTTCAAGTATTGGATTCGCCTCTAATTCATGGCGGATGAACGTCTCAATTTCTAGATTGGGTAGTTCGATCAGCTTGAGGTAATATTTCAGAGTCGGCAATATATAGTGTCTTAACTCTGGACGATATTGGAGTTCGCTTCTTCGATCCATGTTATTTATCCCTAAGCATACACCACATTATAATAGGGGAAAGTTAGATGTCAAGGGAAGGGAAGCACAGACTAATTGCGAATTTCGAATTGCGGAATGCGAAAACCTAAGAGGTCATCCGATGATCAGAGTATCATCAGGCAGGCCATCAGAAGAACAGAGTATCAGAAACAGTTTGACGAGTTGTAATCTGGTGATCCAATATTCTGGTATCCTGATTCCCTAATCTCCTGCATTTAGGGGTCTGGGTGATTGCAGATTCTAGGAACGAATGAGGTTTCCCCTTAAAGAGGATAAAGCATAGGTGTCAAAGAATGTCACGAGTACGATCTACGATTCACGCATACGTGTTCATATCAATGCGAGAGATTGGTATTAAAGTCACATCACGAATACGATTTGTGAAACACGAATACGTGTTTCGTATTGGATGTCTTCCGTTATGTTGAAGGGATTACTTACGGTATGACCGATACTATTCTGCGCCCGCCTCTTCTGTAACCGTACTTCACCTTACCGGCGCAAAGGGCGAACAAGGTGTAATCGCTGGCAACACCAACGTTCATACCAGCGTGAATTGCGGTTCCTCGCTGACGCACCAGCATCGTACCGGGCTGCACCATCTGTCCATCGAATCTCTTTGCGCCGAGACGCTTGCCCGCCGAATCCCTGCCGTTCCTTGATGCACCAACACCTTTCTTGTGTGCCACACTAACCTCCTGATTCCAGCCTCATTGCAGAATATCTGTTATTTCAACTTCGCAAAAGGATTGACGATGACCTCTTTTGCGTCGATATTTTGTTTTCCTTTTGAACTTAAAGACGATTACTTTCGGAAACCGACCACATTCTTTTACCACACCCTTTACCTTCGCACCCTTCACGTAGGGTTTTCCGACCAGGGTTTTACCATTATCTTTGATCATCATTACCTTGTCGAATTCAACTTCGGTTCCCTTTTCGGCAATGATCGCCGGGATCTTTATCTTCTCGCCCTTGGTTACGACAAATTGAAATCCCTTGGTCTCAATAACTGCAAACACTATTCGCCTCCTGGTATTTCCTCAGGAATGAATCCCCCTTCCTCAGGGATCACCGGTTGATCCTCCGTCACCCCGGGACCGGGCTGTACGGGCATCTCCTGCATACCTTTCTCAACCGCGCTGGTCGGCGCTGGCCTTCGGGAAAGCAACACCAGGGTCAATGATGTCACGAAGAAACCGACCGCGAGACCGGTTGTGAGGCGGACAAAGAAGGGCGTCGCGCCCTTGCCGCCGAACAGCTGATCACCACCGCCGCCGCCGCCGCCAAACACGCTGCCCATGCCGCCGCCCTTGGTCTGTTGCACCAGAACGACGATGATCAGGAGTAAGCAGATAATCACGTGGAGAAACATCACGATACCGTACATCATGCCTCCTCATTGTGCCGAAATTCCGCACCAATTCTCATGGTTTATTATACATATTTCAACGCATATGTCAAGCTTGCACACAAACCCAACCTGCTATATTCTGTGCACTTTTGCTGCAGAAATAGCCAATATTGCATAGCATTTTTGGCTAATCTCATTATTCCAGCATCTGTTGTCTACTTTTAAACAAGGACCCGAATTCTTATCGACTTGACATGATCAAACAGCTGACATATATTATACTGGCTGGAGAGGAGCACTATGTATGATACTCAAAACCAAGCTGCAAATACCGCAGGTTAAACCCAACACCATCATACGTGAACGCCTTACCACGCGGCTAAAAGATAATATCGACAAGAAATTGATTCTAATAAACGCGGGAGCCGGATACGGCAAGACAACCCTGCTTTCTCAATTCAATGCACAAGTCAAAACACCAATCGTATTCTACCATCTTGAAGCAAATGACTCGGAACTCACGATCTTCCTCTCCTATTTGACTGCCGGATTGAGGAAAATCTATCCACGATTCGGACGCCTTACCCGAACCCTTCTCAGGTCCACGGCTTATCCAAATGGGCGTACAGACATGATCATGGGTACGTTCATAAACGAAATCGTTGAAAACACATCCGGCGAGCTGCTGATCACCCTCGATGACTATCACAATCTCGACCCATCAATAAGAATCGATGGCGCATTGAACTACTTCATATCGCATGCCCCGGCCAATGTTCACCTAATCATTGCCACGCGCCAGAAACCCAACCTGCTGATGGCACACCTGAAGGCGCGTAATGAGTTATTTGAACTAACAAGCGAAGACCTGAAATTCAACCGGGATGAAATAGACCGTTTGTTCAAGGACATCCACGGCCTCTCACTAGAGCAAGAAGAGCTCAACATACTAGAAGAACGTTCCGAGGGCTGGATAACATCACTGCAACTGATACTGCAATCACCAGGTTCCGAAGTATCAGAAAGCACAAAGCCACATCTACCTACACCGCGAGTAATGGAAACACGCAAGAGCTGGTCAGATTACTTCAATTATTTCGCGCAGGAAATATTCAATCACGAGCCTTCACGTATCCAGAATTTCATGATCAACACCTCAGTTCTCGAATGGCTCAATCATGATGTCTGCAACAAGGTGGTTGGAATTAGGAACTCAAGTGAAATCCTCAGCCATTTAGCACAAAGAAACACTTTCGTCTCACGAATGCCCGACGGCAATTATCGATTTCACAATTTGTTCAGAGATTTTCTCCTATCTAAATGGTCAAACACTCGCCTAAAGAACAAAGCGCTGTTGAAGGCGGCAGACTACTTCCGCAAGATCAAGCAGACTTCGCTGGCACTACCTTACTATCTTGAAGCTAGACACTACAAGCAGACTGCCGCACTGCTCCGCAATATTGGGTATGAAATGACAAATAGCGGCAAAGCCGACACAGTCGCATCATACATTGAACAGCTGCCGGTGAAATCTGTGAAACGGGATGCTGAATTGCTCATGATCTATAGCTATGCCCAGATGTGCCAAGGATACCCAAACGACGCGATCAGTACGATGAAAAAAGCGATCCGGTTGATAAAAAAACACAGGAAACGATCAAGGAAGCTAGCACAAGCGTATTACGAATTAGGCTCGATACATTTCAACCTTGGCAATTTTGAGAAAGCCAAGCGCTGGCTTACAAAGGCCCTGGAAGTATCGCCGGCCAAGCGAACACTTTCAAGCGCAGCTCTGCTCAATTCATTAGGTTTGATATATTCAAAGGCGGGTGGGAAGAGACTCCTTGATGCCACTGAATGCTTTCGGAAAGCTTCGCGCATCGTGCGCAGATTTCCCGAGAACAAGGGTCTCGAGGCAAGCATCATTAATAACTGGGCGATGGCTGAACGCAAAGCAGGCAATCTGCAAGTCTCTCATGAGAAATTCCTGAACGCTGTCCGACTTCTGAAAAAGGAAGAGAATTTCTCACCTCAATTTGGTTCGATATTCTACAACGCGGTACGGCTGAGTCTTTATCTAGGTAACACAAAAAAGGCCGCGGCGACGCTGAAGCTTGGACAGAATTTATGTGATAAGTACAATGACAAACCTTCACTTGCCCTGATCTGGCGCGGCAATGGGATATATCACGAAGACCTCGGTGACCCCGATACCGCAGTGGAATATCTTGACAAGGCGGCTGAAGTCTTCGAGAACCTGCACCTGAACAGAATGATCTCCTTGGTCAATAAGGATCTCTGCCGGGTCTATACAAGGCAGAACCATCTAGGCGAAGCAGAGCAAAGTCTTGCCGCTATCTGGAAATTCAAAAGGCAGCGCGATGACGCAGATGCTGTTTCGGTATACATTGCAGAGGCGCAACTGCGTATTGCCCAAAACAGGTTACTCCATGCAGAGAATTCTCTCACCCGCGCGATAAAAATGGCCAAAAAATACAACCTGACATTCGAATCGTTCCTTGCCCTACTGGAGTGGGCAAGACTCATGCGCATCAAGGGCCGGCCGAGTGATGTAGTAAAAGCTCTGCGCAAAGCAGTTCGAATATGCGCGGCGAGATCATTCGATTACACTCTAGCACGGTTCCTGAAGGAACAAAGATGGGCAATCGGTATCCTAATGGAATTGGTGAAACCCTACACCTTAATGGTTCTGAAGCGCTGGAAGGTGCCGTATCATGTGGTGGACGTCTATCTATTTGGCACGCCGCGGATTCTTGTCGATGGTAAGAAAATCAGACCCGGCGCCTGGAAAACATCAAAAGCACTGAAACTTTCATGCTATCTGTGTTCCCAGCATGACAAAATGATATCACGCGAAATACTCATCGAGGCAATATGGAAAGATGTAACGCGCAGCAGCGGTAATAAGAATCTCCGTAAGGCAATGCAGCACATTCGCCAGGCATTCGCTTCGGTGATCGCATACCATGATAATCCAGTGTTATATAGAAACAAGAAATATCAGTTCGCACCGGATTTTTCAGTCTGGCTTGACACACAAGAATTCGCAAGCCTGGTACAGAAAACAAAGAAAACGAAGCGCCGGCGGAATGAATGTGAAGAATATGCAATGCAGGCGATAAACCTTTATCAAGATGGATTCGCCAAGGGTTGGTATGACGATTGGATCGAAACATTGCGCGGTTATTACAGCAAGAAATACGAAGAGGTTCTTACAACCATGGGGGATATTTCTTCCAGGAAGAAAAACTATACAGAATGTGCATCATGGTACCGAAAACTGGTATCATGCAATTGTTACGACGAGGAATATCGTAGGAAGCTATGGTCAGTCTTAGCCAAGCTTAAGAAGTTTAACGAAATAAAGAAAGATTTCGATGAACTCAGACAAGTCCTAAAGAAGGACTTGAAAACCAAACCACAGCCTCAAACCATTGAGCATTATAATACCCTGGTAGAATAATACATCATCCAGATTCAATAGCTAGCGATCGCTAGCCCTACAAACCTGTAGATTTCACACTTATTTCACCTTTTCTCAAGAGAATTATTCAAAGGCGGATATTGCTATGCCACTGCGTGTCGGTCTGCCT